>DATDJD010000124.1:0-3221 GCA_036520695.1 Actinomycetota bacterium | reverse complement strand
CCCGGTGCAGCCGGAGCGTTGGTACAGCCCACCGATCGCTCCCACCGGCCTGGCGTTCTGTGACGGCTGCGGCCTGGGTGCCCGCAGCGATGGGTCCTTGTACTTCGGTGCCTACAACACCCGACAGATCCGACGGGTCTCGCTCACCGCCAACCGACGGAACGTACGGAACCAAGAAGTCGTGCTCCGATCGAACGGTCACGTCCTGTCCATGGAAACCGACAGCAGAGGACGGATCTACTTCACCACCGGCGGCGCCATCTTCCGCTTGGTCGGTCGGTAGGCCGGGCCTTGCCCGGCCGATCTCAGGCGCCGAACGGTTCGAGCTGCAGCTCGGTATGCCGCGCGATGACCTCGAAATCCCGATCGTGATGAAGCAGGGTCGCCCCGTCACGGATCGCGACCGCGGCGATGAGGCAATCGAAGCCGTTGCGTACCGGTTCCCCCGCGCTTCGGCAGGCTCGTCCGACAGCCGATGCCCTTTCCCACGTGTCGAGGCCGCCTACGCGAAGGAATCCCAGCGCCAGCAGCCGGCGCCGTGTCGCAGCCAGCTCACGCCCCGTACGACAGCCGGAAAGCAGTTCCATCACGACTGGTTCGGTGACGGCGACGGGGGCATCGGTGCGTAGAAGTTCCCGGAGCCGGCCTGCGGCCCTGCTCTCCTTGCGACGGATCAAGTCGATCCATGCGGAGGTGTCGACCAGGATCACCCGGTCTCTGAGTCTTCCCGATCAGGCATCTCGTCACCGTAGATCGCTCGGAGTTCCTCCTCGGATCGGTCCGCCCACAGTCCTTCGAGCTCGAGGACGGCCTTCCAGGGGTCGGTGATCGGGCGGTGCTCCTCTCCGATCACCGCATGCAGGGCGAAATCCACCGCCTCGCGCTTGGTCTCGATGCCGAACACGCTCATGACCTTTCCGATGAGGGCTTCGTCGATGACCACGTTGGTTCTCACCATCTTCGCCATGTTACGAGTCTACTACGACATACACAGTGATGTGTATGGCCCCCAGCTGTAAGCAGATCGGTCCTCCAACGGATAGAACCGTGTGGTGGCCGACCGTGAGGGGTTCGAAGCGTTCTATAGGGATCGGTACACCCGTGTCGTGCGCGCATGCACCTTGGTGCTCCTCGATGCGTCGGCCGCTGAGGACGTGGCGGCTGAAGCGTTCGCCCGGCTATGGGCGCACTGGGGACGGATCCATGACGACGATCACGCGGGGGGCTACGTGTTCACGACCGCGATGCGGCTGTGCTCGAAGCGGCGGACGCGAAGTGCACGCGAGGTCGTCGGCGACGTCGGAGATCGCGCAAGCACCGGGGACGAAGCGTCGACTGCGCTCCTACGCGACGAGGTGTTCGCCGCGTTGGGCCGGTTGTCGGTTCGTCAGCGCCAGGCGGTGGTGCTGCGCGACTGGGCCGGCTATGAGACCGAGGAGGTCGCTCGCATGTTGGGCATGAAGGCGAGCACGGTCCGCGTGCACCTCGCGCGAGGCCGCGAAACTCTCCGATCGATGTTGACGGTGAAGGAAGAGGAACGATGAAGCTCGACGAACGCGACGAAGCCTTGGGGGCGATGCTCGACCGATCGTTCGAAAGAGCGGATCGGCCGGCGGCGCCTGAGCCGACGTCGGTGATGCGTCGCGGCACTCGTCGACGCGCAATGGTGCTCATCGCTTCATTGACGGTGGTGGCCGTCTTCGTGGGCGCGATCGGATTCGCGGCGAGTCAGTTCGGTTCGAGCAACCCACCCGAGCCCGCTGATGGTTCTACGTATCGTGGTGTCCCGTTCGAGAACCGTGCCCTTGGATTCTCCGTTTCCTACCCCAGGGGGTGGGTCGTTGCCGACGAGAGCTTGACGCCAGGACTGGCGGAGCCTCGGGAGCTCTTCTCCGTAGGCACGTTTCCGCTCCGACCCGGAGGCCGGGCAGTGACAGAACCGTATCTGCCGGGCAACGCGTTGGACGATCTCGATCCGGACGACGTCTTCGTCACGTTGCAGGAGGTCGAGGATGCGCGGTGGCTCAACTCTGAACCGCGACCCGCCACCTTCGACCCATCGGAGCCGGGCAGTTGGTGTGGTTCGGACCGAGACTGCGCCGAGGGGCTCGCGACGCGGTTCCTCGATCGCGAAGGGGTTCGCTCTTGGTGGATCCCCTTCCAGGATGCCGGGCGAGGGTTCGTGGCCTTCGTGGCGATGGGCGAACAGGCATCCTCCGATCCCGAGCTCACGGGAGCGACCTGGGGGATGCTGGATTCATTCAGGTTCGAGAGCGGTCGCCCCTTCGCTGATCCGGTGCGGTTCGATCCTGTTGATGGGTGGGAGAACGGGGGTGCGGCAGCCGTGAACACCACAGACCTGAACATCGCGACGACCACGAACTGGGGATCCGGCGATTCCGATGACCCGTTCCAGGCGGCCCTCGAGGTCCTTCCTACGATGGGGGAGGAAGGTGTCGTCATCGTGGCCTGGCAGGTTGGCGATGAAACTCCTGGGCCGAACGACCCCAACTTCGAGCCGATGTCGTTGCCACTCGCACTGCCGACTGAGGTGGAGTCGTCTTGGGAAGACGGCGTCGAAGGCAAGGGTCGTAGCGTGATCGTGGCGAACGTGAACGGGCGGGCGGTCCAGGTCTGGATCTTCTACGGCACGCCTGACCCGAGTGACGATGTTCGTACCGATGCGGCCGCCGCGCTCGCCAGGCTTCAGGTTGAACCTCTCGATACGGGCGACGAGCCTGCCGACTTGCCGCCACCGACGCGGGAGGAGTACCGGTCGGAGTTCGTGAGTGATGAGAGGGGATACCGGTTCTGGCCGATCTCCGCTCCGATCGAGCCGGGCGTCGTGTACCGGTACGCCGTTCCGCATTGCGGCCTGAGTTGGTTGGTGGATATCGACGGAAGCTTCTGGGAGGGCAGGTCGATCATCTTCGCCAACGACTGGGTCGCCAATGAAGAGATACCCGACGGCGATGTCGGCACCATCGAGCTGAATCGTGGGGCACTTCGATATGGATCGCCGGATGGGACATGGACCCAGCTCTCGCGGGTCGATGGCCCGATCGTTCGTCAGCTCTGCAGGTGACGCTCCCGCGACCGGTCGTGGCCTCGCCGTAGACTGGCGGCTCCGTTCGTTCGACCGTGCCGGAGGCCTGCCCGATGACCAAGTACGTCTACGACTTCTCCGAAGGCAACAAAGATATGAAGGACCTGCTCGGCGG
>DATDJD010000123.1:0-5078 GCA_036520695.1 Actinomycetota bacterium | reverse complement strand
TTGGTCCCTTCGATGCTGACGCAGGTCGTCGAGCACGCCGCTGGTCTCCCCGTCGGCCCCCGCGGCATCCTCGACGGTGCGACGCTGCTCGTCGGCGGTGGTGCCTCGGACACCGTGACGACCCAACGCGCGCGTGATCTTCGCGCGCGCGTGGTCGCGACCTACGGGATGACGGAAACCTGCGGTGGGGTGATCTACGACGGGGTCCCGTTCTCCGGGACCGAGGTGCGGATCGTCGCCGGGTCCGAACCCGCGATCGAGTTACGTGGGCCCACGATGTTCTCGGGGTATCGGGGCGATCCCGGCGCGACGGGGTCTGCCTTCGACAGCAAAGGGTGGTTCAGGACGCGTGACCTGGGCGCACTCGACGACGACGGAAGACTCGTGGTGCTCGGCCGAGCCGATGACGCGATCCGCACCGGAGGCGAAACCGTCTGGCCGGACGAGATCGAAGGGATCGTGCGCACCCACGCGGGCGTGCGCGACGTCGCGGTCATCGGAAGGCCGCACGCGACGTGGGGTCAACAGGTCGTCGCGTTCATCGTGCCCACCGACCCTGCGAACCCGCCCGACGGCGATGAGCTCAAGGCGTGGGTCCGCGATCGCGCGGCATCCTTCAAAGCCCCACGACGAACCGAGATCGTCACCGCGATCCCTCGGACGCAGTCGGGCAAGGTCATCCGCCGCGATCTTCCCGCGTGAGCCAGCGGTCCTGAGTCAGCGGTCGTGAGTCAGCGGTCGTGAGCCAGCGGTCGTGAGCCAGCGGTGATGTAGCCCGCTCCACCGACGCCCGAACGGCCCTCACTCGGTCCGAAGGTCTCGAAACGGGAGCAGATGCTCGCAGCGGCATCGGACACGTGCCAGCATGCGGCCATGGTGATGACCGACCCCCGCATCGATCGTGCCGACACGCTTGCTATCGACAGGACCGACGTCGCGGCCGAGCGACAGGAACTCCTGCTCGCTGCCGCTCGCTGGTGGCGGCTCGAAGCCCGGCTCGCTCAGGCGCTGGCCGACACGCTGGCCCAGGCGTCGGAGAGCCAGGACGAGTCGGATCTGGAACCTGGCAGGTCCCGCGTCGCACGCTGAGGAGCCCTAGCATCCGAGCGTGAACTGGGTTCGGGTCCGCTCCGGCCCGCCGATCGCAGCGTTGCGCGGCGTGGCTGCCAACCGCTCGCTGCGCCGTGTCGAGGCGTCCTTCCTGCTGTTCAACCTCGCGGAGGGTGCCGTGTGGGTCGCGATCCTGGTGTACGCGTTCCAGCGAGGCGGCACCCAGGCGACCGGGCTCGTCGGACTCATGCTGCTGGTGCCTGCGGGCATCATCGCGCCGGTTGCGGCGGCGCTGGGCGATCGATATCGGCGGGAACGTGTCCTGGCGATCGGTCATCTGGTGCAGGTGGCCGCTGTCGGCGCCACAGCCGTGGCGATGCTGGCCGACCTCGAGAACGAGGTGGTGTACGGGTTCGCGATCGTCGCGGCGGCGGCGATGACCACGACCCGGCCCGCGCATCACTCGCTCTTGCCCGGGTTGGCTCGGACGCCGGACGAGGTCACGGCCGCCAACTCCGTGTCGTCCTTGGCGGAGGGCATCGGGGGCACGTTGGGGACGCTCGCGACGGCAGCGTTGTTGGCCCTGGGAGAGCCTGGTGCGGTCTACGCCGTGATGGCGGGTGTGCTCGCGTTCGCCGCGTTGTCGCTCGTGGGTGTGCATGCCGAACGCTCGTGGCCGGACGGTGAGGCGATGGGTCCGTTGACGCTCGTGACCGATGCCGTGCGCGGATTCGTGTCGATCGCGCGCTCGCGGGACCCGCGCCTGCTGGTCGCGCTCGCAGCGCTGATGACGGTCGCCTACGGCGCGTTCGATGTGCTCCTGGTCTCGATCGCGATCGAGGAACTCGGCATCGGTGAGTCCGGGGTGGGTCTGCTCCAGACTTCGGTCGGCGTGGGTGCCTTGGTGGGAGCAGCTGGTTCGGTGACGTTGGTGGGCAGGCGCGCCATGGTGCCCGCGTTCCTGTTCGCCACGGCGATGCTGGCCCTGGGGATCGCCGGATCGGCGGTCGCCACTACGGTCGCCGTGGTGCTCGTTGCCGTGCTGGTCACCGGCGGGGCGCTGACGTTGCTCGATGTGGTGGGCCGCACGTTGCTCCAACGTGTCGCCGACGACGACTTGCTCACGCGGGTGTTCGGCGTGGTCGAAGCGCTCTGGATGGCGGGCGTCGGGGTCGGTGCTGCGATCGCGGCTGTGCTGGTCAACCGCGTGGGTCTGCAGGCGGCCCTGGTCTCGGTGGCCGTCGGGATCGTGGTCTTCACCCTGCCGACGATCGGCGGGCTGCGGCGGTTGGATCGCGATGCGGTGATGCCGGTCCGCCAGCTCGAGCTGCTCCGCAACCTCACGATGTTCGCGCCGCTGCCGGGTCCGGAGCTGGAGCGTGTTGCGCGTCAGATGGATCTGGTCGCGACGACCAAAGGCACCGACGTGGTGCGCCAGGGCGAGTACGGCGACCGGTTCTATGTGATCGACGAGGGGACGTTCCAGGTGGTCGTCGACGGTCGCCCGGTCCGCGCGTTGCACGAAGGCGATCACTTCGGCGAGATCGCGCTGCTCCACGACGTGCCACGAACCGCCACCGTGACCGCCACGGAAGACGGTGCGGTCTGGACGCTGGATCAGGAGGAGTTCCTCGCCACGGTGACGGGGATGCCACAGGCGTCCAACGCCGCACACGCGATCTCGACCGAGCGCCTCCGGGGACGGCCCAGGTCGGGATAGGCTGCTCGACGTGGATACCGACGAAGAACGCATCGCACTGTTCCTGGACTACGAGAACCTGGCGATCGGGGCCAGGGAGAACCTGGGAGGCCTCCAGTTCGATCTCCGCCCCGTGCTGGACGCACTCGCCGAACGCGGCAGGGTGATCGCTCGCAAGGCGTACGCAGACTGGTCCTATTTCGACGAGGACCGGCGCATGTTGACGCGGAGCCAGGTCGAGTTGGTGGACATCCCGCAGCGGATGCGCACCTCCCGGAAGAACGCTGCGGACATCAAGCTCGCCGTCGATGCCCTGGAGATGGCGTTCGAGCGCGACTACATCACCACGTTCGTGATCTGCACCGGTGACAGCGATCTCACGCCGTTGGTCCACAAGCTCCGCGAGCTCAACAAGCGGGTGATCGGCGTGGGTGTGAAGGAGTCCACGAGCGCGCTGCTGCCGCCGGCCTGCGATGAGTTCCTGTTCTACGACTCGCTCGAAGGTGTGGACGTTCGCGCCGCTGCCGAACCGGCACCTCCCACACCGGCGGTCGAGGACGAGGTCGCCACCGCGAAAGACGTCGATCAGCTCGCGATCCTGATCGCCCAGACGGTCGTGGGGCTAGAGCGCACCGCGGCCGGCGCGGTGTTGGCGTCGTCGGTGAAACGAGCGCTCTTGCGCAAAGATCCCACCTTCAGCGAAGCCGACTACGGCTTCCGCGCCTTCGGTGAACTCATGCGTCACCTCGCCGATCGCAACGTGGTCGAACTCTCAGAAGGATCGGCCAAGGGAGATCCCGAGGTCACCCTCCCGTCACGGGGAGGTGAGACGGAGGCGTTCGAGTTGCTGCAGAGGACCGTCGCCGAGCTGCAAGACCGGGGTGGCCTCCCTGCGCTGTCGGGGCTGAAGAACCAGGTCCGCAAGCATCAGCCGGATTTCAGCGAGAAGAAGTTCGGCTACCGAGGGTTCCTCCAGTTCTGCAAAGCCGCCGAGACCCAGGGCCTGATCAGGTTGGCCTGGGACGATGACGCGGGCGACTATCTCGTCGAAGCCGTGCAGGCATAGCTCGACGTCAGGCGGACGGGGCAGCTTCCAGGGAGAAGAGCGACATCGGCGACCCTTCGTAGGTGAACGTCTTCTCGAAGTGCATCCCCACCTTGGTCGCGACCCGGATCGACGCATGGTTGTCGGGGTAGATGCAGGAGATCAACCGCGTCCTGCCCAGATGCTCGATGGCGTGGTCCCGGATCGCGGTCGCGGCCTCGGTTCCGAGCCCCCGTCCCCACGCGTCGCGGGCGAGGAGGTAGGCCACCTCGAGTTCCTCCACCCCATCGATATCTGGCCACCGGATCAGTCCGCAGAGCCCGATCATGGCGTCGGTCTCGCGTTCGATCGTGGCCCACTCGCCGAACCCTCGTTCTCGGTACTCGGCTTGCTGACGCTCGATCGAACGGAGCGCACGATCGCGGGTGAGCACGCCACCGGTCCCGATGTACTGCATCACCTCGGGATCGGCGAAGAGTGTGGCGAGGGTGTCGACGTCGTCCTCGACCAACTCCCGGAACCGGAGGCGTGGTGTGTCCTCCACGGACCGCATGCGCAGTTGTCTACCACGTCGAGGGAGGCTCTGCGCCTCCCACGGTTCGGTACAACTATGTGATGGGAACGACGCCAGAGACCGAGGCCGAGATCGCGGCCGAGATCGCGGCCGAGATCGCGGTAGGCATCGAGGCCGGGGCCAAGCGGACGTTCGCGGCCGCGCTGGATTGGCCGGGGTGGTGCCGCAGCGGCCGCGACGAGGCGTCGGCGCTCGAGGCCCTCGGTTCCTACCGCGCTCGGTACGACGCCGTGATCGCTGGATCGGGCGTGAGGTTGCCAGCAGCGGGTGCGCGAAGCTCGCTCTCGGTCCTCGAGCGGGTCGATGGCAACGCCACCACGGACTACGGCGCCCCCGACGGTGAGTTCTCCCGGGATGTGCAGCCCCTCGACCGAGCGGCAGGCGAACGTCTCGTCGCACTCCTTGACGCGAGCTGGGCAGCCTTCGACGATGCGGTCGAGGCGGCGCGCGGGATCGAGCTTCGCAAAGGGCCTCGAGGAGGCGGACGGGAGCTCGATGCCATCGTGGCCCACGTCGTGCAGGCCGAGGCCAGCTACGATCGCAAGCTCGCCGCTCCGGTCGCGCTGAGCGACGAGGACCCGTGGCTCGCCCGGTCGGACGAACGTGACGAGACCCGTGCGGCCCTCATCGCCGCCGTACTCGGGAAGATGCCGGCCACCGGTCCACGAGGAGGCAAGCTCTGGACCCCTCGACGGTTCGCTCGCCGTGCG
>DATDJD010000122.1:0-2316 GCA_036520695.1 Actinomycetota bacterium | reverse complement strand
GTCCAGCGAGGTTCGGCCGACAGGGCGAAGTTCACCTTGGCGCAGGGGCCCGCCATCTTGATCGCGGCGATGTCATCGCGGAAGTCCTCACTCAGGTCGGCCTGGTCGACGAGCCCCAGGTAGGTGCGCTTGGGGTCGGCGTTGGAGACCACGGTCTTCGCCGCGATCTCGGTGCCGTCGTCGAGCACGACCCCGACGGTGCGGCCACCCCGCGTGTTGATGCGTGCGACGGGCGCTTCGGTGCGGATCTCGGCGCCGGCCTGGGTCGCGGCGCTCGCCATGGCACCGGTGATCGCGCCCATGCCGCCGACCACATGTCCGTAGAAACCCTGCACCTCGTCGTCACCGCCCGACAGCATGTGGAACATCAGGCCGATCGCGGTGCCCGGACGATACGGCGGCGCGTGCATGCCGTACACGTTGGACGCCAGGTACATGCGACGGATCTTCTCGTTCTCGTAGTGGCGCTCCACGAAGTCGCCCAACGATCCCGTCGTGAACCGGATGAGGTCGCTGATCTCATCGCCCGTGACGGAGCGGAACCGCTTGAAGGCGCGGCGGGCTTCGTGCACGCGCTTCCACCCCTTGGCGTACAGATCCGGCGGCTCCTCCAGGAAGTAGGGCTGCAGGTAGCGCGCCAACTTCTCCAGGCGGGCATGGACGACGTCGAACTCCTTCGCGTCCTTCTCCGAGAGCTTCGCGAACTCGGCGACGGTGCGGGCGTGGTCGGTCCACCACGGCACCATCGTCCCGTCCTCGAACGCGCTCTGCACGCCGGGTTCGCACGCCACCATCTGCAATCCGTGCTCGCCCAGCCGCATGTCACGGATCACCTCCGGGCGAAGCATGGAGGCGATGTAGGACGTGGTCGAAGCCCGCACCCCGGGCATGATCTCCTCGGTGACGCAGGCGCCGCCCACGATCTCCCGACGTTCCAGGACCAAGGTGCGCAGGCCTGCCCGCGCGAAGTAGAACGCGGCGGTGAGGCCGTTGTGACCGGCACCCACGACGATGACGTCGTACTCGCCGCCGGGTCGGGAGCTCTGGGCGGGGTTTTGACCGGATGCGGTCGCCATCATCGTCTCCGTGAGGTCTGTGTCATCGCCGCTCCAGAAGCGGACGTGCGGTCAGCGAGTGTAGTGATACCCCAGGTCAGGATGCCTGTAACCCCCATGACCTGAAGTCACCCACTGGGAACGGGCCGGCGAAAGAGCACGTCAATCCTTCGCCGGCATGTGGCGTTCTCGCCCCAGGTTACCCACCAGCAACGCGAGGGCCGTCACCAAGAAGATCTGGCCCACCAACGCCTCGGTGACCGCCAGCATCCGGATCGAGTCAGGACCAGGAGTGAGATCGCCGTATCCGACCGTCGTCATCGTGATGAAGCTGAAGTACAGGTAGTCGACGATCGTGACCTGCGGATGGCCCGCGAACACACCCTCTGAGTAGATCGTGTCCAGGAATCCGAACAACGCTGCGAACGTCATGCCGATGAGCAGGTAGATGCACAGCGCCGCGAAGACCGTCTGCCAGGAGATGACCAGGTGGGTCGCCATGCGACGGATGATCGCGATCAGAACCGCGAGGTGGAGCACGACGATGAGACCGCTCAAGATCTCGGTGACGGGCGAACGTTCACCGTTGAGGACACCCACCACGGAGAACACCACCACCAACGGGAACAAGACCTCCGCAGCGATCCGCAGCCGCCGTGGGGCGCGTGAGGTCCACAGGGCGAAGAGCAACGTGCACCCCATGAGCAGGAACGTGACCGCCCGTCCCCACTCGTAGCTGCTCAGCGCAGCGCTGACGACGATGACCCCGATGAGCCCCACGAACAGCAATCCATAGCTGTCGGGCTCGCGGAACCGCTCACGCAGGGACGTGCCGCGTCGCGAACCGGGGATCTCGCTCCCCACTTCGATCGGCTCGTCGACCTCGGGTGAGGTTCGGTCGTCTTCGTCGCTCATCCCGGCGAACGATACGCCCGACGGAGCCGCTCGCGGGTCAGGCGAGGAGCGCCTTCCGCCAGCCCGAAGCGACGGCACCGTCGTAGGCGATCTCCGTGGCGCCGAGCCACGCGGCCAACTCCCCGATCGCTCTGGACGCCGCCGGGCCGTCGCCGGTTCGCGACGCGTGATCCTCGGCATGCACCGCGTTGATGTGCAGCACCCCGGTGTCGCGATCGAACCGCGGGTCGATGCGCCCGATCAGTCGGTCACCGTGCAGGATCGGCAAGACGAAGTACCCCCACTGCCGCTTCGCCTTCGGCACGTAGATCTCCAAACGGAAGAAGAAGTCGAACAGGGCGTCGGT
>DATDJD010000121.1:0-3097 GCA_036520695.1 Actinomycetota bacterium | reverse complement strand
GATGTGCCCATAGGAAGCCCTGACGGCGTAGTCGCCGCCCAGGTACTTCTCGATCGTCTTCGCCTTCGCCGGCGACTCGACGACCACGAGCGTCTTGTTGGCCATGGCCGGGAACCTTCCTGAGAGCCCGCAACGATTTCGACGGGCCAGTTCGCGGGGACGGTACCACCCGTTGCGCCGATGACCGAGCAACGGCAAGGAACCACGAACCGGGCCGGCATGCTCTCGGAGGCCCCAGAACGCGCTGGTAGCGTGTGGTATTCCCGACCCCCGGAATGGGTTCTCACCGATGCTCGATGCGCTCCACCACTTCATCGTCACCACGATCGGTGACTACGGATACATCGCCGTCTTCGTCCTGATGGTGCTGGAATCGGCCTGTATCCCGATCCCCAGCGAGGTGACGATGCTCTTCGGCGGGGCACTCGCCTCTGCCGGCTTCGCCGCTCCAGGGCAGGAACTCTCGCTCTTCTGGGTGGGCATGGCGGGCACGATGGGCAACCTGGTCGGTTCGTGGCTGGCCTACTGGGCTGGGGCGTACGGCGGCCGTCCCCTCGTCGATCGATTCGGACGGTACCTGTTGATACGACCGCACGAGGTGGACAAGGCCCACGACTGGTTCGAACGCTACGGCGACGCGGCGGTGTTCTTCTCCAGGCTCCTGCCGGTGATCCGCACGTTCATCTCGGTACCCGCCGGCGTGGTGCGCATGCCGTTCTGGCGTTTCACCTTGTACACGGTCCTCGGATGTCTGCCGTGGACGTTCGCACTTGCGTGGCTGGGGTATGCGTTGGGCGACCGCTGGGAGAGCGTCGAACGAGCCCTGCAGCCGTTCTCATGGGCGATCGCAGCGGCGTGCGTGATCGTCGTCATCCTCTACGTCAGGCGACGGTGGACGAAGGTGCGAGCGGAGTACGCGGCGCTGGATGCCGCCAACGACGCCGGCAGTGAGCCGCAACCCGACGTCAGAGGTTGACCAGCATCGTCCAGTTCTCGCTCCCCTGCTCCCCCACCTGCTCGAACCCGACACGCTGATACATCATGCGAGAACGGTTGTGCACGGCCACCGAAAGGGACAGGGACCGATAGCCCTCTTCGCGGGCCTGCACCATGGCTGCACGAAGCAACGTGCCGCCGATCCCCTTGCGGCGGTGCAACGGGGACACCGCGACCGAGACCTCGGGTGTCTTCTCGTCGACGAACCCGTAGCCGGGCTCGTCCTCGCTGAATAGCCGGTACCACACCGCGCCGACAGGCGCTCCATCGATCTCGGCGATCACCCCACCGTCCCCCTGGCGGCCCCACCCCTGGTGGTAGCGGCGAAGGGTGGGTTCGTCCAGGACCTCCTCCATCGGTTCCCGAGGCCAGTCCGGGTTCCAGCGGGCGGCTTCGTACAACATGGTCTTCAGGAAATCATCGTCGTCCTTGGTCGCCGGTCGGATGTTCATGGTCGGTCCTTCCTCGAGGTGTGTGCGAAGCTTCCCCGCGCATGGCAAACCTAGCGCAGCGAACGACCGGCCGCCTGCGGGACCTGTCCCAAACCGCGATCGCGCGTGCGATCCAGTTGGTGAGCGAGTTCCTGGGCCGGTTCACCCCGCCGGTGCAGACCCGGATCGTTCGAGGGGTGCAGCTGGGCGTCGAGGTGCACGTCAAGAGCACCGAGGACGACGTCACGACCCATGGAGCTGCGCTGACGTACGCGGGGTTCCTGTCCCTGGTGCCGCTGATCCTGCTGGGCCTGGCGGTGACCGGGGAGATCGCGGTCCTGACGGAGAACCAGGATGACTGGTTCACCAAGCTCATCGACGCGATCCCCGGACTGAGCGCGCTCATCGGAGGACAGGAGCAGGCGCTCGCCAGCAACGCCGCCAGTCTGGGCGTGATCGGGTTGGTGGGTGTGTTGTGGACCGCCTCGGTGCTCTCGAGCCGGGCTCAGCGCGCGCTCGCCGTGATCTTCGGACTACCACCGAGGGCCATGGTCAACCGCATGCGGGCGTTAGGGGTCACGATCGGGCTCGGTCTCGCGTTGTTCGTCTCGCTCGCCGCGACCGGTCTCGTTCGCAAGCTCAACCTGGATGGCCTCCTGAACGTCCCGTTGCAGATCGCGACCTGGATCGGCCTCTTCGGCGTGGAGATCGGCTACTTCACGCTCGCGTATTGGCTCTTGACGCCTCGGCGTGAGCTCCGCTTCCGCGACCACCTTGCAGGTGGCGTGGTGATGGCCGTCGGCTGGGGGGTCCTGAAGTACGTCGGGGGCTTCTTCATCGATCGGACGATCAGTAAAGCCTCGGCGTTGTACGGCACCCTCGGCACCGTGTTCGGTCTGCTCCTGTTCATCCGCATCGCGATGTGGCTGTTCCTCTACGGCGCCGAAGTGAACTCACTGGTGCGATCGATCCGTCGTGACGAACCTGACGGTCTGCTCAACTCGTCGTCGACACGCTGACGGGGCCGGAAGGCTTGTGTTCGATCACGTACGGCACGCTCGTGAGGACGGCACGCTCTTCGAACAAGAACAACCGCTTGATGAACAGAGCGTTCTGGTTGTGCAGCGGGAACTGCCACCACGAAGAGATGACGAACTCCGGAACGACGACATTGACCACCGTGTCGGGCCGGGACGTGAAACGCCGGACCTCCTCGAGCATCGGAGCGCCCAGGTCACGGAACGGCGCCTCGACGATATCGAGCGGGACGTCCAGCCCAGCGTCGAACCATCGCACCTCCAGCGCGTGCGCCTGGTCCGGGTTCAGGTCGAAGTAGATCGCCCTCGTCTCCGTCGAACCGAGCGACTGGGCGTAGTTCACGGCTCGCACCGTCACGTCGTTGACGCCGGAGACGAAGACCAAGGTCACGGTGCGTTGGGGGATCAACGGGCGACCATCAGCGCCTGCAGGCTCGCCCTCTGCAACCACCACGGGCACGTCGGTGACGACCACGTTGGGCTCACGCAGCATGCGCGCCTTCAACCGGATCAGTTCGCGGCTCCGCAACAGGTAGGCGAAGAAGCGACCGGTCACCACTTCAGGAACGACCACCGACACGAGATCTTCTTCGACCCGTGGGATCGCCCGGACGTAGTCACGGACGGCGTGCA
>DATDJD010000120.1:0-11509 GCA_036520695.1 Actinomycetota bacterium | reverse complement strand
TCCCCGACCCCGTCACCGCTGGTTCCACGACGGAAGTTCGAGCGGCTGGTGAGTCCCTCGGGCCACCGCTGGATGTTGTCACCGCGCGTATCGGCAGCCCATACGGTTCCATCGGAGCCCACGGCGACCGCTTCGGGCCAGGAGAAACGGCCTTGCGATGTCCCGCGTCCACCGCCCCATGCTTGGAACTTGCCCGAGGGGTCGAAGTACTCCAGGCGCTGGTTCAGCCGATCCATCACGTAGACCTCACCATCGGGGCCGGTCGCGACACCGAAGGCTTGTGCGAACCCCGGCAAGGGGGCGCCATCGAGTTCGATCTGCAGCAGCATCGCGTCGGTCGTCCCGTTGCCGATGTCCGAGGACTTCCACACCGCCAGCCCGTTACCCCAGAAGTCAGCGGTGACCAAGCGCCCGGCCGGGTCGACGATGACCCGTCGCAGGGTGTCGATCGAACCGAAGTCGGCGGGTGGGTCGGGACAGGGGTTGGGAGACTCGACGCAGTTGCCACCGATCGGTGGCAACCACACCGGCACCTGTGGATCGGAGACGTCCCATCGGGCGACGCGGTTGTTCCCCGTGTCGGACACGTAGACGACGGTCCCCTCCAGGCTGAAATCGACGTTGTAGGGGTAGTTGAGCTGGCCGTCACCGGTGCCTTGGGACTGCCCGTCGCCGAGGACGATCTCGGGCGTCACACCATCCGCTGGATCCTGGTCACCGTCCCGCCACACGCCCGAGGGCGTCACATCGAAGGCCTTGATCTGGTGTCGCGGATAGTCGGAGACCCAGATCCTGCCGTCCGGACCCCGTGAGACGTCGCGGGGGGCGTCGATATCGACGTCGGTGGCCTGGACACCATTGTTGCCGACCGGTGTGGTGGCCCACACCACATCGCCGTTGCCCTCGAAGGCCTTGATGAGGTCCTGGCCGGTCGATGCCACGAGCAATACACCGTTCGCCGCATCCCACGTGACGCCGATCGGTGTGTTCACGCACCGAGGACACCCGAACTCGCTCGGCGTCGCCCACCGAAAATCACCCGTACTCGTGAACGACTGGATCCGGTTGTTCCCTGCATCGCCCACGTAGATGTTGCCGCTCCCGTCGACGGCCACATCACGCGGAGAGTCGAACCGGCCCTCGCCGGTTCCGTGTCCGCCGAACTGGCCCGTCTTCGCGTACGTCGAGCTCGCGACCGAATACGTGTAGAACTCGATCCGGTCCCGGCCGGTATCGGCAACCACCAATCGGTTGCCATCGTCGTCGTACTCGACCCCCGACGGGTAGGTGGCTGCGACCGATGGACCTGCGAGGGTCTCGACGAACGTGACGGAGCCTCCGGCCGATACGGACCGGATCGGCGCCACCACGATCACCGCAAAGAGGGAGAGCGTGAGCAGGGCGAGAGGAACGACACGGGGGGAAGGCGTTGAGCGCATCCGCATACGAAACCACATGTCGTGGTGAAGCAACACCCAAGCTATCTGCGTAGGGATCCGTGAAACCGGTGCGACCGGTTGTGCTCAGCTAGTCGAGCAACGAAGAGTACGCCCGCTGGGCGTCGGTGAGTCGCACCGCCAGGGTGGTCGCGAGCCAGCGGTGCAGGGCCGCTGCGGTCTCCGGTTCTTCGGTCTCTAAGCGCTCGATCGAGGCTCGTGTGAGCACCAGGACTTCGCTCGGGGTCTCGGCGACGACATCGGCCGATCGCGCTACCCCCGTGTACAACGCCATCTCTCCGACCATGACCCCCGGGCGGACCGTGCTCAGGCGTATCCGATCGCCCTCGGGGGTTGAGATCTCGATCCTCAGTCGCCCCGACGCCAGCACGAACATGTCGTCGGGCGGATCACCCTGGCGGATCAGCACCGTTCCCTCCGTGATCGACCTGCGCTCGAGGTAGCCCATGAGGTGGGCCGGCATATCTGCGAGGACCTCACTCGGGAGACGTGCGGCATGTGGGATCGTCTCTTTCAGCAGACCTTCCTCGCATCGCTCCAGGGCGCGATCGAGGTCGGGCTCGAACCGGACGATCCCCTCGGACTCGACAACGCCACCCCGGCGAAGCTCTCCTTGCACCCGGTCTGCCGCACCAGCGAACACGAGCTCGAAACCACTGGCCTCGGCGAGCTGCACCACCTTGTGGAAGGCCAACACGCCCGATGAGTCGACGCCCGACACTCGACGGAGATCGATCAGCAAGAACCGGATCGATCCGGCCTCCACACGTTTACGGATGCGCTCGAGCAGGCCGCTCGCCGTTCCGAAGAACACGAATCCGTTCAGGCGGAGGATCTGGACCCTGTCTCCGAGGTCTCGCAAGGCCTCACGTTCGACGGCAGGACGGTCGACGTTGCTTCGATACGTGGTCCCGAACGCGATCTCGTGCACGAGGTCGATCCGACCGTAGTTCACCGCGAACAGCACGACCGCGAGGACCAGCCCAACCACGAGCCCTGCCATCAGACCCTTCGTGGCGATCGTCACCAAGATCGCGAGGACGACGAGGTACTCGCCCAGCGGCAACGACCGCCGCACGTCGACGACCCAGGCCACCAAGAAGGACAAGCCAACGAAGACGAGGACACCGGCCACGACCATCCGGGGCAACAACCCGACGACGACAGCACCGAAGACGACCGTTCCGAGCGGGACGAGCGCGGCCACCAATCCTGCGCCGCGGCCGTCGACGGCCATCTGCTGTGTCAAGGCCGTCAGGCTGAGCGCGTGGTACCCCGGGATCCCGCCGACGACGCTCGAGGCGACATTGACCAATCCGGCGTCTCGGAGCTCCTCGTTCGAGTCGAGATCCTTGTGGAGCAAGAGCTCGACGCCGCCCACGTTGAACAGACACGCCATCACGGCGACGAACACCGCGGTGGCGATGCCGGCGGCCTGGTTGAGGACGGCGGTCCAGTCAGCGCCGGTGATCGCGCGGACGGTCCACAACTGCAACAGTTTCGTGGAGTGGAACGGCCCGAGCAGCCACAGCCCTTCGCGGGCCTCCTGGATCGAGGTCCCCGTCACGAGCATGCCGATCGCGAACACGGCCAGGCCCAGGCCGAGGACGATTGGGATCACGAGCGGTCGCTTCACGACCCGCGTCGCGATCAGCAGGATCGCACCGAACGCGAACGCCGGTGCCCACCGGACGAGCTCGAAGTGGTCCATGTACTTCTCGATCGTCACCAACTGCAGTTCGATGCCTGAGGCGACCCGCAAGCCACCTTTGAAGAGCAGCCATCCGGTGCCAGCGAGGAAGCCGCCGACGACCGGGTACGGGATGAACCGCGCGAGGTTGCCCAGCTTGAACGTCCCGAGCAGCAGGAACGTGATCGCCGTCAACGCCGTCACGACCAGGGTCGCCGCTACGACGGTGAGGAACGCTCGGTTGATGCTCCCGTAGGTGTCCAGGGCTGCGCTGGCGGCGATGATCGCGAGGACCGCGACCGCCGCGTCTTGGACGCTCCCCACCACACCTCGAACACCCGCTCTCCACGCGAGGATCGCGAGCGTCAAGGCGGCCGTGACGAGGTAGATGCCGATCCCAGAAGGCAGGAACTGTTCGAGGTAGCCACCGAACACGAATGCAGCGAACGAGATCGCGAGGACGACCTCGACGACGCCGATCACCACACCGGCCGAGACGGTGGCGAGCACCCTCCCGGTGCGCCCTCCCTCAGCCACCGGTCCCCTTCCGCGACAACGTGTATGGGCCTACCGGATGAACCATATGCGCCTGCGCGCGGTTGCGCTAGACCGACACGCCGATCAGGTCCACACTGCACGCCATGCCGCTCGATGGGCGTTTCGAGGAGCTCGACCGACGCGCGACAGCGATGGGTGAGATCAGCCTGCGTCGCCGGCTCGAACCAACCCTGCACACCGATGTCTATGAGGCGAAGCTGGACGATGAGTTCCTGATGTCGAGTGCCTTCACCGTTGCCGAGATCGCCCTCGCCGACGTCGCACTCAGCGACATCCCCGGTGCAGACCTCGACGTCATGGTCGGAGGGCTTGGCTTGGGCTACACCGCACGAGCCGTCTTGGACGATCCCAGGGTGCGCTCCCTCACCGTCGTCGAGGCGCTGGAGGAAGTGATCGGGTGGCACCGACGTGGGCTGCTGCCGCTGAGTCAGGGGCTGACGTCGGATGAGCGATGCACCGTGGTCCACGGAGACTTCTTCGCCATGGTCGCGTCGGGCCCGTCGTTCGGACCGGGCTCGCAGGAGGGCCAGGACGCCATCCTCGTCGACATCGACCACGCACCTCGGCACCACTTGCATCCGAGCCACGCCACCTTCTATTCAGAATGGGGCCAGCGGCAGCTCGCCGAGCGTCTCACTCAGGGTGGTGTCTACGCTCTGTGGTCCGATGACCCCCCGGACCAGGAGTACATCTCCGTCGTCGAACGGGTCTTCGCATCCTGCGAAGCGCATATCATCACGTTCCCGAACCCTCTCACGGGCGGGGAAGCTGCCAACACCGTGTACGTCGCGAACATGGGGTCCGAGTGATCGGTGTCTAGATTGCTTCCCATGAGCACGCCGAGCGACGAGACCGCAACGCAGGTTCTGCATCGACTCACGTCCTACGAACCCGGTCGTGAGTGGGACGAACCCATGGATGACCCACGCGTGGTGCAAGACCTCGAGATCAATGACCTCGACCACTTTCCTTGGTTCTACAAGCGATACGCCGTGCCACTGTCGCGGATCTCGCTCCCCCGGAGCCTTCCGACCACGACCGCCCCGACCGTTGCCGTGCTCGCGGGTACCGCCGACGTCGATCACGCCGAACTCGGCCTGCCACAACTCTCCCGGTTGTTGCACCTTTCGGCGGGGGTGGTGCGGACGATGGAGCGTCCCTATGGGACGTGGCTGTTCCGCGCCGCCGGATCAGCGGGTGGGCGCTTCCCGCTGGAGGTGTATGTCGCCGTGCCCGACGGCGAGGCAGTGCCAGGCGGCGTGCACTGGTACGACCCGCAGGATCATGCTCTGGTGCAGGTGGGCCCGCCGCCGAGCGGCGGTGCGCCGACCCTCGTCGTCACCGGCGTCCCCTGGCGCACCGGCTGGCGATACCGCGAGCGTGGGTACCGGCACATGTTCTGGGACGCCGGCACGATGCTCTCTCAGATACTCGCGGTCGCCGACTCCGCGGGACTCACCACCCAACTGTTCAGCCGGTTCCCGGACGCAGCGGTCGCCGAACTCGTGGGTGCCGATCGTGTGCACGAGTTGCCGATCGCAGTGGTTACCCTCGGTGATGCTGCGCCCGCACTCGATGCGACCGGTGCAGCGGTAGCGGGCGACGTCGATGCCGCTCCCGTGGAGTTCCCACTCGCCACGGCCGCCCAGCGGGCCGGGGAGCGCGCCGTGCTCGGACCGGCATGGGATCGCGGCGACCCGGTCGACGTGCGTGTCGACGGGTCCGACCCTATCGAGGAGGTCGTGCTCGCACGGGGATCGCAGCGCCGCATGGATCCCGACCGTGGCCTGCCGGAGAGCACGCTTCGGACCTGCATGCGTGCGGCGCTCCGCGGCATCGGGCTCCCCCATTTCGTCGTGGTGCACGACGTCGAAGGCCTCGAACCGGGTGTCTACCGCTGGCCGGACCTCGCAGCCCCGATACGTGCGGGCGCTCAGCGCGGGGAACTGTACCGGGTGTGCCTCGAACAGGGACTCGCGCGCGATGCGGCCTTCGTAGTGATCGGGGCGACGGACGTCCGTGCACTCGACGACCGTGAGTACCGCGAGGCTCAGCTCGCCGCCGGCATCGTCGAGGGGAGACTCCACCTGCTCGCCTATGGCCTCGGCGCGAGCGCCTCCGGCATGACGTTCCTGGACAGCGAGATCCCTGCCCTGCTCGGCGAGCCACTGGATGCGTTGTTGTTCACGTGCGTCGGCGTGCCGGAGTACGTGTCTGCGCACGGTGGTGGGCCAGGATCGCCGACCGCCGTCCGAAAGGTGGCGGAACGGTTATGACCGCCCCGGACTAGGGGGTGCTCCCTGGGGTGGGACCCGGACCTTGCGTGGGACCCGCACCTTCGAGGCGATTCGGCAGCAGCAAGACGATGATGACAGTGATCAGCGGGAGGAAACACGCGAGGAGTCCCCAGAGCAGCGGGCTGTGACCTTTGCTGCGAGCGATCGTCATGGTGAGGGTCAGGAAGATGACCCAGAGGAAGACGGCGATCATCCACCATAAGAACGTTGCTGCTGCTATCACGCGGTCCCCTTTCGACTGTTGCACTTCGGCCGGAGGAGACACTAGCCCATCGAAGCAGATCAGTCCCAGAGGACGTCGACCTGACCTTGGAGATCGGGCAGCGGCAAGGACACCGCTTCCGCCTCGACCGCATCGCGTGAAGCCCGCGAGAGACGACGCCAGGATCGGATCGTCACCGTCCCCTGCGTCCGGCGCCACGTCCCGACGACCTCGCCGTCGACGAGGAGGGCGCCCGGCCAGACGCGCGACGTCCAGAGTTCGCCACGGCGATCGACATCAGGGACCAGGAGTTCGCGGTCGTTTCCCCACAAGAGGAAGTAGGCGTCGCCACTCGGGAGGAATCGGGCGGGGGCCAGGGAAACCGGGACGGCGCGGAACGACGGTTCGTCTCGGGCGAGGATCCATCCGTCTCCGACCGGGGTTCGAACCGTGGTCAGCGACCCGCCGAGCGCGTCGAACGCGGCGAGGCCTCGTCGCGGGCCGATCCCCGCCCACTCGCCGAACGCCTCTGGCGTGGTGGGACCGAAGATGTGGAGGTATCGGCGGGCGAGCTCGAGGGTCGCCGTCTGCGGCTCCATCTCCGGCGGCGGCACCGTCCAGACGGTCGGCAGCCGAGCACCCTCCCACCTGATCACGACGGTGCCGGTCAGCGCGGCATAGCGAAGGGAGTTGCCGTGGACGCCGATCGCCCGTCCCGCCTCGTCGTACCGCATCCCTGTTCCACCGAGGGAAGCATGCAAGCGAGCTGCGAGATCATCCGCCGTCCGCCGCGTCTTGCCACCTTCCGGCAACCTGCCCAGCGTGAAGACCGGTAGGTCGCGCGCGGCGACGACGTAGACGTGGTAGCGCGGTCCCCAGACCTGGACGAGTGATGGGTCCTGCCAGGTGGACGGTTCGGTGCCCTCGACGCGCGCATGGATCGACAGGAGCGCGGCTCGGGGCATGCTGTCCTGCAAGCCCGCCCACGCCGCAGGCCGGAGCGAGCGACGTCCGCGTGGGAGCCGCTCGTCGAGCGCACCCACGTGCCGTCGGAACGCCAGGATCTGCGTCCGTGTGAGGTCGAGCCGAGGATCCTGCACGAACACACCCTTAGAGAGCTGTAACGCCGAGCCCGGGCTAGACGGGCTCGCCGTCGATGGATCGATCATGCTGCGTCGGTCAGGGACGGAGCTCATCGTAGTCGCGGGTCCTCCGACCCATCCGTGCAGATCTGGATCGCTGAGAGACTGGTCGCGGAGGGACCGACGATGATCGAACGACCGCCGTTGGCGATGGGGCAGGGGGTTGCCGAGCTGGGCCGGTGCGCGATCAGGACGGTCGAGATGATCGCCCGTCACCACCTCCACCAGCCCACGAGGAACGTAGGACGCCGCGTCGGGTGGGCGGACGGCACGGCTTCGGTCGTCTACCGGGAGACCGTCGCTGAGGGACCGGCGACCGCGACGCCGACGACACTCGTCGTGTCCTTCCGGCTCCGGCGGGTGCGGAGCGCCTGGCTCCACGCGCTGTTCCGTTTCGAGAGCGAGCTGAACACCGTGCTATTCGCTGGGTTCCCAGGGTTCATCTCGAAGCTGTGGTTCGCGAACGATGAGCGGGGCGTGTATCGCGGGTTGTACGACTGGCGTGACCCGGTGTCGGCCGAGGCGTATGTCCGCGCGCTCTGGTGGGCGGTGCTCGTCGTGAGCGAGCGCGACTCGATCCACTACGCCATACTGCCGGGCGTCTGCCGCGACGAGATCCTCGGCGATCCGAGCCTGACCGATGCCTTCGCGCCGGACGAACCGGCGGCGTGGTGGCGAGTCGCGTCTGCTCGACCCGTCATCATGCGGCGCTCGCGTGATACGACCATGTAGATCTGCAAGTCGGCTGGGACGCGTCCGCTGCGATGATCCGTCCAGCTTCGCAACACTTTCGGGTCCTCGTACGTCCTGGTGATGTGGGAGCGAAGAAGACGACTACGATGCTCGCCGACATGGGGGGCGACGAGGCGGGCGTGGACCGGCTGGCTGAGGTCTACCAGCGGTCGGCCCCGGCCGGATTCCGGCTCGCATACCTCCTGACGGGCGACCGGACGCTCGCCGAGGATCTCGTCCAGGATGCGTTCCTTCGGTTCGTCGGCCGCCTGCACCACCTACGAGACCCAGAGGCGTTCGACGCCTACCTCCGCCGGACGATCGTCAACCTGTCGAAGGACACGTTCCGACGCCGAGCGCTCGAGCGGTCCTACCTCGAGCGGCAGACCGCCGAGCTCCGCGAAGGCAACACCGATCGCGACGTCGCCATGTACGAGTCGATGCGTAGCGCGCTGCTCTCGCTCCCCCAGCGGCAACGCACGGCGATCGTCCTGCGCTACTACGAAGATCTCCACGAGTCCGAGATCGCCGACCTGCTGCGCTGCCGTCCCGCGACGGTGCGCTCGCTCGTCGCGCGCGGGCTCGAGGCTCTCCGCCGCATCCCCGAGGTGACGATATGACCGATCAAGACGTCCGCGAGTTCCTCGAGCGCATGGCGGTGGAGGAGCCGGCCCCGTTCCCCGACGCGGCGCCGCTGATCCGTCGAGGGCGCCGCCGCGCCGCGAGGACCGCCGTGGTCGGGGCGGTCGGGATCGCGGCCGCGGTCGCGGTGCTGTTCGCCGGCATCGCCGAGATCCGGACGGCGCCGGCGCCTGCCCCCGCGGTTCAGCCGACGACGACGCCGATGGGGCCGTTCACGGAGAGGTTCGACTCGCCGCTCCACGGTCTCTCGATCGGCTACCCATCCGGCTGGCGGACGCGGGCAGCAACCGAGCCGTGGGGACACGACACGATCACCTTCGACGCGCCCGACGTTGACGTCATCTACGACCCGACGCTCCAGGATGACCTCTACATCGCCCTCGTCTCCGAGCCGCTCAGCGGCCGGTCGTTCGACGATTGGTGCTGCTCCGACCTGAGGGCGTTGGCGCAGATCTGTGGTGGGCAGGGCGGTGGCGGCTCGGGGGGGGGCGGCTACACGCTCGATGGTGCCCGTACCTGGATCGAGATGTGCGGCAGCGACGTCGACGGCGGCCACTCCGTGTTCGTCGCGAAAGCCGATCGCGGCTACGTCATCATCCTCTACCTGGGAGACGAGCGGCTTCAGGCGACCTACGACGGAGACTGGTTCGAGTCGGTGCTCGAGACGGTCGACCTGCGCCCGGAAGACGCGCTCGACTCGATGAACCCTTCGGGGTCGATCGGGGAAGAGGGATGAGGACGCACGGTCTACGGCTCTCGGCCTTCACCCTCATGTTCGCGCTGGCGGGATGCACGACGGCCGCCGGCGACGCGGGAACGACGGTCTCGGTCGAGCCGTCGGTCGCACCCGCCTCGACTTTGCCGAGTGGACCGGCTGCGGCGTTCCCGACCGCGCCGTTCGCCGACATCAAGGAGGATCCGGTCTCCAAGGAGGCTGCGACGACGTTCCAAGCGGCCCTGGACGACATGGCCGGCCGAGCGGGCATGACGGCCACGGTGATGACCGCCGACGGCACGTGGAGCGGGGCGACGGGCAAGGCCGACGGCGTCCGAGACGTGAGGGTCGACGATCAGTTCGCGATCGCCAGCATCACGAAGTCGCTGGTCGCAGCCCAGGTGATGCAGCTGGTCGAGGCAGGTGAACTCGGCCTCGACGATCCGGCCGCCAACTACCTGCCACCGGACTTCGACTTCGACACGAACGGGGCGACGATCCGTCAGCTGCTGGGCCATCACAGTGGCATCCCGGACTATCTTCCGGGTGTACCGCTCAAGCCCCTGAACGAGGATCCGCGACGGCTGTGGAAGCCGGCCGAATTACTCGCGCTGGTCGCTGACGATCGCGCTCCAGTCGGTGAGGCCTTCGAGTACGCGAACACCAACTTTCACCTTCTCGGGCTGGTGATCGAGCAGGTGCGAGGACGACCGATCGCCGAGGTACTGCGCGACGGCGTCCTGAGCATCGACGGGGTCGAGCGGCTGATCTATCAACCTGATGAGATCCCGACAGAGCCCATGGCCATGCCCTTCGGCAGGTCGACCAAGGTCCTCGAGGAGGGTGGCGGCTTCCTTCCGTCCCTCGCGTTGTCGTCCGTGGGACCAGCGGGTGGCATGGCGTCGGACTCCACTTCCCTGGCGCGCTGGTGGCGGGCGTTCTGTGCCGGCGAGATCGCCTCCCAGGCCTCGCTGACCGAGATGACGACGATGCACGACGGGTACGGATTGGGGCTGTACGAGCCGGACCCCCCAGGGACCGTGGGCCATGGCGGCGAGCACGTCGGATACGTGTCCATGGCGGGATGCTTGCCGGAGGACGGCGCGGTCATCGTCGTGCTGAGCAACGACGTCGTCGACCTCAGCCCGGTGGCCCAACGGCTGATCGACGCAGTGGACTGACGGCTCGACCCAAGACGGCGGGCCTATGAGGGCTTCATGGTTGGCGTTGGGTGTCGGTCGGGGGTGGTGGATGGTTGGGGCCGTGGCCTAGGGGCGACGTTCCGGGATCTTCGGCTCCGCCGCGTGGGAGAGCCACGTCAGCGCTTCGAGCGCGAGCACACGACGTTGTCCCTCAGTCGTGCCGCTTTCGAGTTCGCCGAACCAGACGCCCACGTCGCCTCCGAGAACGTTCGTGCCGGCGTCGGTCTCGACGACGACCACCTGATGGCCGTCGGTATGCCCAGGCGCCGTCAGCAAGCGGATCCCCGGTAGCAACTCCACCTCGCCCTCGTGCTCAACGTACGTCGCGCCCTCGAAGTCGACCCAGTCACGGATCGTGTAGTCGTCGAGCGAACGCGCGTCGGCGAGCTCGCGCGCCTGCACGTGGATCGGCACGCCCGGGAAGAGGCGGTTGCCGCCGCAGTGGTCGAAATGGAGGTGGGTGTTGATGACGCACGCGACGTCGCGGGGGATGTTCTCGGGGTGGGGCGTCGGGCTCATGTCTTCGACCTCGGGCATGGAGTCGATCATCCCGGTGTCGACGAGCACGAGTCCGTCCGGGTGGTCGATCGTCCAGACGAACACGGGCATCTGCTCGCCGTCGACGAGGAGTTCCGCTGCGAGGTGGGCACGGATCACGGGGCGAACCTACCAGCGGGTGGCCGACGGTCGTGCCGTTCACGTGGGGGGCGGCTCAGACCCTACGGGTGAACGTCACGTGGGTGACCCCGATGGGCGAAGAGGCGGCCTCAACCTGGAAGTCCTTCTCAACGCCCTCCAGTCCGTCCCAGAGCTGAGCACCCCGGCCGAGCAGGATGGGGACGACGACGGTGTGCAGATGATCCACGAGCCCC
>DATDJD010000119.1:0-2436 GCA_036520695.1 Actinomycetota bacterium | reverse complement strand
GGAGCGGGCCTCGCCCGGCCGGACGGAGGGCGAACTCACCAGCACGGAACGGCGGGTCGCCGCCCTCGTCGCTGAGGGGATGCAGAACAAGGAGATCGCGAATACCCTCTTCCTGAGCGTCGCGACCGTCGAGGCACACCTGACCCGGATCTACCGCAAGCTCGGGATCCGATCGCGCGGAGAACTGACCCGCCTCGTGACCGAGGGGGCGGTCGATCTGGCTGACGATCCCCCTGACGGCGGGTAGCGACCTCTCCGATCCAAGGGGTCAGGTGTAGGGGAATCCCGCTCGTTCCAGCGTAGGGACGACCGCTAGCGTCGTCGCTACCGATGGAAGGAGTCGAGATGAGCAACCCAGTCGTCGCACTCTTCGTGGCGCAGCTCGCGATGGAGGACAAGCAGGGACGCATGTGGCGGGCACGGAACCCTCACCACGAGGTGACTCGCCGTTCCGTTCTCGCCGATACGAGCACCCGGACCGATCGCGAGGCGTCCGCGAGCGACCTTCACGAGGGCCGACGCAGGCTCCGTCCACGGCACGCCTAGTCGCGGCCCTCACCCATGACGAGCATCGAACAGACGACGTTCGAACCTAGCCCTGGTTCGCTTCCGTCCGAGAAGTCGAAGTTGCGTCGAGAGCTCCGCCGCTTCGACACGATCCTGTTCCTCATGTCGGCGATGGTCGTGGTCGACACGATCGGCGCCATCGCCATCGGGGGCGCACAGGCATTCACCTGGCTGGTGATCCTGTTCGTTGCTTTCTTCATCCCGTCGGCCTTGATCAGTGCCGAACTCGGTTCGGCGATCCCCGAGGAAGGCGGTGTCTACGTCTGGGTAAGGATGGCGTTCGGCCGATACGCGGGCGCCCTTGCGTCCCTGCTGTATTGGGCCGGAACACCGATGTGGCTCGGAGGTTCCGTCACCGTCGTCGCCATCGCCGTGTTCGGTCGCTTCTTCACCCCGCTGAGCACTCTGGGCATGCTCGTGTTCGGGATCGTCTTCGTGTCGGTCGCCACCGTGGGCGCCGTCCTGCCGCTTCGATACGGGAAGTGGTTCCCGTCGAGCGGTGCGATCGGCCAGATCGTGCTCCTCTCCGTCTTCACGGTCTCGGTGCTGCTGTACGGCGCTCAGCACGGCGTCCATGGTCTACGGGTGGGGTCGTTCGCACCAAGCACGGCGATCTTCATCGCGATCGTTCCGATCCTGCTGTACAGCTTCGTCGGCGTGGAGCTTCCATCCACCGCTGGCGAGGAGATGATGAACCCCCAGCGGGACATCCCCGGTGCGATCCTTCGAGCGGGGATCGCGCAAGCGCTGATGTATGGCGTACCGATCCTCGCCGTGTTGTTCGTCCTGCCCGCGGATCAGGTCACCTCGCTCCACGGGTTGATCGACGCCATGGGAACGGTCTTCACGGTCTTCGGAGGTTCGGTCGCGGCCGACGGGAGTGCCACCCTGACAGGGGCGGGCCAGGCGATAGGGAGCGTCATGGCGGCCCTGTTCATCTGGGTCCTGGTGGCGAGCGGGTCTGCGTGGATCATGGGCGCGGGGCGGGCGCAAGCGGCTGCCTGTATCGATGGCGCGGGACCTGCCTTCCTCGGTCGCGTGAGCGGGCGCACTGGGGTTCCGGTCGTGATGGGGCTCGTGTCCGGTGCTGTCTCGCTGGTAGCGATGGTCGTCTACGTCGTGTTCACAGGTGGGAACGGTCAGCGATACTTCTCCGCATCGCTCACGGTGTCCATCGTGTTGATCCTGTTGGCGTATCTGCTCGTGTTCCCGAGCTTCCTGCGTCTGCGGTTCGCGCGGCCTGACCTCGAGCGGCCCTTCCGAGTGCCTGGAGGAACCATCCTCGCTGTCGTGGTGACGGTCGCCTCAACAGCCTGGGCTTTGCTCGCTGCGGTGTGCCTGCTCTGGCCAGGTTTCGGCACATCCGACCCGGCTTCATCGCTCCCCGCCGGGTTCGAAGGAGATCGTTGGGGCTTCGAGTTGCACATCGTGGTGCCGCTGGCGATCCTTGCGCTGGCATCGTGGGCCCTGTTCGTGAGTGGATCGCGAGAGGTGAGATCCGGCGACCGATGAGAGAGAGAGGGCCGTCGACGGGGATCGCCACGGCCTCTCCTCTCTCCGCACACATCAAGGATGCACGAGCGCGCGATTCCGCTGACGACCTGAGAGGAGGACCCGGCTGCGTAGGATGCACGGATGCGAACCGGTGTTAGGGTCGTGGCGTGGATCATGACCGTGGTCGCGGCCGGAATGATCGTGGGTGGCGCCTACCTGTTCGGTATCGATCGGGGGTTGTTCTCGCCTGGCCACGAGGACGAGGTCGCCCACCTGCTGTTGGACGACGCTCAGGCGCAGCGTGCCATCGCGACAGCGACCGTTGACGCCCTGGTCGAACAGATCCCACTCCTCGAGGAAGTTCGTTCGGGCCTG
>DATDJD010000118.1:0-7643 GCA_036520695.1 Actinomycetota bacterium | reverse complement strand
GGTACGCCTCCGGCGGAGGTTTGGTACGTGACCTTGAGGTCCTCAAGCGTCAGGACGCTCATCGGTCCCTCAACTTGGGGCTCAGGATCTCATCCAGGGCATACCCACACATCGTGAACGACAACGTGACCATCACGATCGCGACACCAGGCGGGATGATCCACCACCAGTAGCCAGCGGTGAGGGCGCCGTTCGTGAAGGCTTCTTCGATGGTCGTACCCCACGAGATCGCGTTTGGGTCACCCAGCCCCAGGAGGGAAAGGGTGGTTTCAGACAGGATCGACAAGGCGACGGTGAGGACGGCGTTGGCGAACAGCACCGGGATCACGTTCGGAAGGATGTGGCGACTCACCAGATGCCAGTGGCCGGATCCCAGGGCCCTCGCTCGTTCCACGTAGGTGCGCTCTCGAACGGTGAGTGCTTGCGAACGGACGAGCCGAGCCGTGCCTGCCCACGAGGTGACGGCGATCACCAAGATGATCGAGCTCAGACTCCTCCCGAGCAGGGACGCCAGCACGATCGCGAGGGCGATCCACGGAATCACCAAGAACCAATTCGTGATGAAGTTGAGGACGGAGTCGATCTTGCCGCCGAAGTACCCCGCCGAGATGCCGACAACCGCACCCAGCAACATGGCCCCGACCGTCGCCGTCAGGCCCACCAGGAGTGACACGCGAGCACCGGCCACGACCAGCCCCAGCACCGGCCGTCCGAAGTTGTCGGTCCCGAGTGGGTAGGTCAGCGACGGGCTGGCCAGGATCGGACCGTCGGCGGTCGCGGGGTCGAGCTGGGCCGGGTCGACCAGGAGCGGACCGAACAAGGCGAGGAAGATGAAGAACCCCAGCACCGCCAACCCCACCATTCCTTGGCGGTTGCGTCGGAACGTCCTCCAGTAGCCGGAGAACGCACGGCGGCGACGCTTCCTCGCCAGCTGACGAGGGCTGAGGGTTTCGATCGCTGCGATATCAGGCCTCCCTGATCCGGGGGTCGATGTACCCGTACGTGACGTCGGCGATGAGGTTGAAGACGATGACCGTCGCGCTCAAGAGCAAGAAGATCCCCTGGATGAGTGGGTAGTCCAGCTCTTGGATCGCGTCGTAGGTCAGCAACCCGATCCCGGGCCACGAGAACACCGTTTCCACGATGATGGCCCCGCCGAGCACGAAACCGAAACTCAGGAAGATCAGCGTGAACGTGGGCAGGATCGCGTTCGGGACCGCGTGGTGACGGCGCACCAATCGGTCCTGCACGCCTTTGGCTCTCGCCGTCTGTACGAAGTCGTCGTTCATGACCTCCAGCAACGACGACCGCATGATGATCGCGTACTCGCCGATGTATCCGAGGGTGAGTGTCAGCAGCGGCAGGAACAGATGGTTGGCGACATCGACGATGTGCGCGAGCCCCGTCTGATCCTCGGCAGATTGGTAGCCGCCCGACGGGAACCAGCCCAGCGTTCCGGCGAAGACGATCAGCAGGAGCATGCCGAGCCAGCCCTCGGGCATGGAGTAGAAGACCATGCCTCCGTAGAGCGAGCTCGTGTCGAAGGTACTGCCTCGGTTCCACCCGCCCTTGATGCCGATCATGAGCCCGAACGTCACCGACAGGATCGTGCCCAACCCCACGAGCAGGACGGTGGGCCACAGGCGGGATGAGATCTCGTTGACGACGGTGTTTGCCGAACTCAGGGATCGGCCCAGGTGTCCGGTGATCGTTTGCTGCAAGTAGGTCGGCAGCGTCTTCAGTTGGTTCAGGAACGAACACTTCGTCGAGCCTTCAGGTGGGACGCAGAGCCCGAGTTCCTCGCGCAGGTTCTGTTGGTCGACCTCGGTCAGCCGCTGGCTGCGTGCCAGGAGCTCGACCGGGTCACTCGGCATGATCCGGAACAGGATGAAATTGAAGACCAGGACGAACAACAGGGTGAGGAGCGCGTACAGCACCTTTCGGATCAGGTAGCCCTGCGCTCCCACCCTGCGTTCGTCCTCCAAGTCCTTCGCGCCCGGTGGGCGCGATCGATGTCAGAACCTACGCGTCGTCTTCGTCGGGACCCTTCCTCCGAGCGAGCACGATCCCGACCCCGATCACGGCCACCGCGCCGATCCCCACGATCCAGATCCACGCGGGGAGCCCCGGTGACGAGGAGGACGCCGCGGCATCGCTCAGTGGTTCCAGGGTGAAGTAGGAATCGAGCGTGGCGCCGAACAGGTACACGCCCGCGTCGTTGTTCGGCGTTCGGCTCCACGTTGCAGGATCGAACCTGTCCGTGCGGTAGGCGGAGAGATCGCTCCAATAGTTCAAGACCATCGTGGGTATCTCTTCGGCCAGCATCAGCTGCATCTCATCGATCGTGGCCTCACGGTCGGCGCGATCGAGCTGGGTCTGCTGCAGGTCATAGAGTTCGTCGTAGGCGGGGTTCGAGTAGCAGCCGTCGCTCCACCCCAGGCACTGCTCAGTCGTGAACACCGACATCATGAAGTCGGGGTCGGGGTCGGGGCACCAGTCCCACACGTACGCGTCGTACTGACCGATAGCCCACAAGTCGTACGCCTTGGTGGTGTTCACCGTGGTCAGGAACGAGTCGATCTGCATATCGGAGAGATAGCCCTGCAGGAGCTTGCCTGTGTCGACGGAGCCGTTGACGTCGGAGATGACCAAGAGCTCGAGGTCGAGGTTCTCCCCTTCCTCTCCGTTGCGGATCCCGTCTCCGTCGGTGTCGGTGTAGCCGGCTTCATCCAACATGGTGTTGGCTGCCGCAGCGTCGTAGTCGAATCGCAGCTCCTGAGGGATGTCTGCGTACCACGACCCGTTGCGGCCAGGCATGAGCACGCTGTATCCCATCGTCGCGGTGCCCTGATACACCTTGTCGATGATCTCCTGTCGGTCGATACCGGTAGCCACCGCCTGGCGGAACGTCAGATCATGGATCGTCGGGTCGGCATTGGCCTTGGGTCCCTGCCCGCCGAAGTTCCACGCGAAGTTGCCCCAGCACCCGCCGTCCCCCGCGCGCTGGGCGATGTTGGCCTCGCCTTTCAGCGAGTTGTAGAGGCTGGGGTTAAGGCCGTAGGCGTAGTCGATCTCGCCTGACTTGAGTGCCTGAACCATGGCTTCCTGGCTCTGGTAGAAGGTGAAGACGATCTCATCGAGTGACGCCGGCTTGGGTCCCCAGTAGTCGGGATTCGCCTCCAGCCGCATGAATTGACCCTTGATGTACTCGTCCAGGATGAACGGCCCGGAGCCGACCGCTTCCTCGTTGGCGAACTCCTTGACCGCCTTGCGGGTGGCCGAAGGGTCGTCCTCGACGACGAACTCGCCCCAGATGTGCTCGGGAACGATGGGGATGTAGGCGGGAACTTCCGGTGCGAACGTCGGTTCCTTGGACGTCCACAGCACCGTGGTGTCGTCGACGACCTCGAAAGTGGGTTCGAACGGCAGGTAGTCCTTGTAGAACGGCATCGCGTTGTCGGCGACCAGCTGGAACGAGAACGCGACGTCTTCGGCGGTGACCGGCTCCCCGTCATGCCAGGTGGCACCCTCGGCGATCTTCAATGTCCATTCGGTGGAGTCGGCGTTGGGCGTCCAGCTCTGCACGAATCCGGGCGCCGCCGTCAGATCTTCCCGGCTCCAGTCCATGGAGATGTCGTACACGAGGCCCAGGTACTCGTAATCCGGTCCGCAGCACAGGTTGTAGGGGTTCAGGCTGGTGACGTCAGAGTCGAGCCCCACGTTGAGCGTGACCTTCTCGTCGGCCGGGGTTTCGGTTGCGTCCTGCGCCATGGCGTTCCCGCTGAGCGCGAGTCCACCCACCATCACGATCGAGATGGCGATGGCGACCGACTTCCTGGTCATCTTCATCGCGAGCCTCCTTGAAGTCTTTCGAACGTCGTCGCTTGTCTTACGGAACCGCGACGACTCCGGGTTCTTCGATCACCAGCGAGCGTGCATCGGCATCCAGGGTCGCGGTGACCCCCAGGGGCATGCTCGCGAGGTGCTTCCCATGTCCAAGAGGGAGCTTGTATAGCACCGGCACCCCCAATGGCGCTAGATGGCGTTCCAGGACATCCTCCAATGAACGGTTGCGGGGTGCCTCAGGCCGTTCCTCGGTCCAGTCACAGTCCTTCAGCTCGCCGACGACCACGCCGGCGATGTTCTCGAGCTTGCCCGCCAGCCGCAGCTGGTCGAGATGGACCTCGATCACGTAGGCAGGTTCATGGACCTCTTCGAAGAACAGGATCGCGCCATCGAGCTTCGGGTCCCATCGGGTGCCCATCAGGTGGACGAACGTGAACAGGTTGCCGCCCACGATCGGCGCGGTGACCGCGCCCGGTGCGATCGCGCGCACGTACGGATCGTCGGGGTCGCGAGGCACTTCGCCCACTCCGCCGGTGGTGAACGCCGCGAGCGCCGAGTCCCATGTGAACGCCGTCCGCTCCGGGATGCCCATGGAGCCCAAGCCTGGGCCGTGCAGCGTCGCTAGACCGCTTTCCTGACGGAGGGCGAAGTGCAGGTTCGTGATGTCGGAGTAGCCCATCAACGCCTTGGGATTGGCGGCGATCAGGTCGTAGTCGAGGAACGGAAGCACCTGCATCGCGCCGGTGCCTCCCCACAACACCTGGATCACGTCGACCTCGGGGTCGGCGAACAGCGTGTTGAGGTCGTCTGCCCGCTGCTGAGGGCTGCCCGCGACGTAGTCATCCTGGGCCCACACGCCATCCGTGAGCTTCACTCGGTAGCCCTTGGACTCCCACCACTCGACCGGTCGCTCGATGTCGCTTCGGTTGTAGTAGGGACCGCTCGGTGCGCAGACCCCGATCGTGCCGCCCTCGGGCAGCGGCGTACCGAACCGGGTCGCGGCGATCTGGGTCATGCCCGCATCCCGGACAGGTCGATCTCTTCGTAGTCGTGTTCGCAGGGGTTGCCGGGCGCGACCCACATGCGACCGGCTTCGACGTCGGCCACCATCGAGAACAGGCACGCGCTGGCCTCGTCGCCTTCGTCCGGATCGGGGTGCAGGCACACGGCCTGGGGGCTCGAGTGGTGATCCCGCATGATGTCCATCAGATCGTCGGGGGTCTGCGGATCCTGCAGCGTCAAGAGCTCCTGGAGGCGTTCGAGGCGAGCGAGGCTCCCCTCGGATGCGGGCGGCGCCAGCTCGGCGAGATCGCTCTGATAGTGGTTCGTGTGTGCGCCTGGATGATCGAGCAGGCGGTGTTGACGGCCGCTCGTTTCCAAGGTGAAGGCGTCGCCACCCCGGAACCCGAACACGTGGCCGTATCCACCGGCTCGCCCCGGCATGGCCCCACGCGCCGTGGCGTCGCTGCGGTCTCGCGCTTCGAGCGAGCTTCGACTCACCAACACGCGGGGCACACCCACCCCGTCATCCGACGCGGTGAGCGATCCGATCCCTTGGGCCGCACCGTGCGCGTTCATGCCCACGGCGGGAAGACAACACACGACGGTGGGAGAAGCCACCGGGATCCTCCCGTCGTCGGGACGGTCGATCACCACCGCGATGTTGTCGATGTCGCCGGCGAGCCAGTGTTCGTTGTGGGCGAGCATGGTCGTGGCGCCGGTGCTCACCGACACGCTGGAACAGCGTTCCGCCGCCCCCGGCGCGGTCGGGGGGGCCTGGACGTAGCCTTCCTTCTTCTGCAGGAACATCAGCTCGCCGTCGGGCGACTCGAGCAGGGGCTCGAGTTCTTCGAACGCGTTGATCGCGAACAGTTCGAGCACCGGCACCATCGCACCGACCGACATGCCCTTCAGGACGTTCATCATGTCCGGGTAGGCGGTTTCGCCTGCGACCAGGTACGGCGTCAGCAGATCCTGCAGCTTCTCGGACGAGACCCCTCGCCGATCGAGGTAGCGGTGATAGAACTCGATCGAATTCCGGATCTGATCGCCCAGCTCGGTGCCGATGTGGATGCCGCGGGCGAGACCGTCGCCGTGAGCGTCGATCACGCGAACTTCGGTCACGGATGCGTCCCCCGGCTGCCTCCCAAGATGCCGGGGATTATCGCTGCATCTGACGACGAAGGCGAGCCCATCACCGCTCGGGCCTCGATCTCGCGCACGAAGGCCGTCTTGCCGTCCACATAGGCCATGACGTCGCGGGGATGCTCCGCGGCTAACCGCCGCTTGAGATCCTCGTAGTCGGCAGCGAGCTGAGGATCCGCCCGGAGCGCGTCGCGGAACGCGAGGTGCCGTCGTTCCCACGCGCTCCCCGACCCGCATACGTGGATGTGGAACTGACCGACGCGTTCGGGGTCCTCGATCGAGAAGTACTCATGCTCGTCGTCCCACGGATCGACGACCCACCGGTAACCCAAAGCCTGCAGCGGCGTGACGTAGGCGTCCCGTGGGATCATCGAGCGCAGCGAGAGCTGGATATCGATGACCGGCTTCGCCGCCAGTCCTGGCACCGAGGTCGAACCCACGTGATCGATCCTGGCGATCAGCGCGGGGTCGATGGCCTCCGTGACCCGGGCAGCTTCGCGATCGAACGTCTCGGGCCACGCGGGGTCGTAGTCGGCGAGACCGAAATCACGACTCCGGCCGTGCGCTTCGCCCGGGCGGGCTCGGGAGCCTCGAAGCCTCGCCAGGTTCACGAGTGCGTCGAACAACGCCTGCTGGGCCGGATCGGTCGTGGCGGTTTCCTCGGGGTGCCACTGCACGCCGAGCATCCACGTGATCGCAGCTTCGGAGCGCTCGGTCGTGTTCATGTCGGGGATCGGCAGTTCGATGGCCTCCACGACGCCATCGGGGCTGCGACCGCTGACGACGAGGCCCTGGCCCACCCGGTCCACCGCTTGATGGTGATGCGACGAGCAGGTGAGTGAACCGGCCTTGGTGGTCGCCGACAGCACCGTGCGCGGCTCGGGATCCACCGCGTGGAGTGCCTCGGTGTTCTCCGCGGGCACGCCGTGGGCCAACAGTCCGGGCATGTCGGGCAGATGCTGATGCAGCGTGCCGCCGAACGCGACATTCATGATCTGCATGCCACGGCAGATGCACAGCGTCGGCAGGTGGAGGCGATCTGCGGCGAGCACGAACGCGACCTCGGTCTCGTCGCGGTCGGCCTCGACGCCGTAGTTGTGGTCGACGTCGGGTTCGGCGCCGTAGCGAGCGGGGTCGACGTCACCGCCACCCACCAGCACGAGTCCATCGAAGGGCTCGAGCAGGTCTTCGGCGTCGCCGTCCTCGCCAGGAGACACGATGGCGGTCCTGGCTCCGGCGCGGCGCAGGGCATCGAGGTAGGGGGCTGGAACTCCGTAGCCCCCCTGAGGCCAGCGGGGTACGCGGTCGTCGGCGAGGTGGTAGCCCACCACTGCGATCAGTGGCCGGTAGGAGCTCACGACGAAGTCGACGTGCCGGTCATCGTCGAGGCAACCCGCACGAAGCGCTCGAAGATCTCACGACCTCGCCGTTCGTGGCCGGCTTGGAACCGATCGGATTCGGCCAACACCTGCTCGTTCGTCTTGCCCCAGACCTCCATCAGGTCGGCCTCAGCGCCGAACTCGTGCAACCACAGCTGGAGCTCGGACCGGTCGATCTCGAAGTGGAACTGGACTCCCCAGGTTCGGTCGCCGAGGCGGTAGGCCTGGTTGGTGACCTGGTCGCCGGTCGCGAGCAGGGTGGCGTCGTCGGGC
>DATDJD010000117.1:0-5088 GCA_036520695.1 Actinomycetota bacterium | reverse complement strand
CGTGGTGGGCATCATGAAGGCCTACATCACGCGGGTCGGTGCGGGTCCGTTCCCGACAGAGTTGTTGGACGATGTCGGTGAGCGGCTCGGGACCCGCGGCAAGGAATTCGGCACGGTCACGGGACGCCAGCGCCGCTGCGGCTGGTTCGATGCGTGCCTCGGCCGGTATGCCGCGCGGTTGAACGGCCTGAGTGAGATCTTGATCACGAAGCTCGATGTGCTGAGCGGCCTCGAGACCCTCAAGATCTGTACGGGCTACCGGGCCTACGGACAGACCTTCGACGACATGCCGCCACACCAATCGGTGTTCCACGACGCCTCCCCGATCTACGAGGAGATGGAGGGTTGGCACGAGGAGATCGACGAGATCCGCGCGTTCGAAGATCTGCCGAAGCAGGCCCAGGCCTACGTTCGACGCATCGAGGAACTGGTGGGTGTGCAGGCGAGCGTGGTGAGCATCGGCCCGGCTCGTGAGCAGAGCCTCCCGATGACCTGATGAAGGCGCTCGTCGTCGGGGGCGGTGGCAGGGAACACGCGTTGGCGTGGGGCTTGGCCCGCAGCCCGCAGGTCGATGACCTGCACGCGGCGCCCGGCAACGCCGGCATCGAGCAGCTGGCCTCGTGCCATCCGGTTCCTGCTGATGACATCGATGAGTTGGTCAAGCTGGTTGACGGATTACGGCCCGACCTGGTGGTGATCGGTCCGGAGATGCCGCTGGTCGCCGGTCTCGCCGACCGGGTCCGCGGGATGGGGGTGTCGGTCTTCGGTCCGAACGCCGACGCCGCGCGGCTCGAGGGCTCGAAGGCGTGGGCGAAGGAGATCATGCATGCCGGCGGCATCCCCACCGCTCGAGCGGGGGTGTTCACCTCCGTCGATGGGGCGGCGACCTTCGTCGAGGAACTCGGCGGTCGTGCGGTGATCAAGGCCGACGGGCTCGCGGCTGGCAAAGGCGTCACCGTCGCCACCGATCGCGCCGCTGCCCTCGCCGCCCTCCGAGGGTGCCTTGACGATCGTGTGTTCGGCGATGCCGGCGCTTCGGTCCTGGTCGAAGAGCTCCTCGAGGGGCCCGAAGTGTCGGCGTTCGCGTTGGTCGATGCGGACACGATCGTGCCGCTGGGGCTCAGCCAGGATTTCAAGCGTGTCGGCGATGGTGACACCGGGCCGAACACCGGCGGCATGGGCGCGTACTCGCCTCTTCCGTTCGTGGAGGAGCCGATGGAACGGGTGATCTGGAACGAGATCGTGGCAGGCACGGTTCGGGCACTGCGCGATCGGGGCATCGCGTATTCCGGGCTGCTCTACACCGGACTGATGCTGACCGCCGAAGGACCCAAGGTGTTGGAGTACAACTGCCGGTTCGGCGACCCCGAGACCGAGGTCGTGGTGCCCCGGCTCGCATCCGATCTCGCCGAGCTCCTCAACGCGTGCGCCACCGACCGACTCGCAGACGTCAAGGTGGTGTCCTCCGCTGATGCGGCAGTTACCGTCGTGCTCGCCAGCGGCGGATACCCGGGTCCGTATGCAACCAGGGAGAGGATCGACGGTCTCGAGGAGGCCGGAGGGGTGGAGGGCGTCACCGTCTTCCACGCCGGGACCTCGCGCGCCGGCGATACAGTGGTGACCGCCGGTGGTCGCGTGCTGTCGGTGACCGGTGTCGGCGCGACCCTGGGTCAAGCGAGGTCGCGTGCCTACGAAGCAGCAGAGAAGATCTCGTTCGAAGGCAAGACGATGCGGATGGACGTCGCGGCGGAGGCCGCGCAGCGTGAAGGAGTGGCGGAGGCCGCGCAGCGCGAAGAAGCGGCGGGAGGGGATGGGACGTGATCGACGAAACACCTCGTGTGGGGGTCTTGGCTGCCTCTCCGTCGGAGCTGAGCACGATGCGCCAGGCGGGGTTGATCCTGGAGAAGTTCGGCGTCGCGCACGAGATCCGGATCATGTCGAGCTCACGCAATCCCGATCTGGTCGACGAATATGCACGGACGGCGTTCGAACGGGGGTTGAAGGTCATCATCTGTTCGACCGGGCTGTCGGGACACCTTGCCGCCGCGGTCGCTGCGCGAACGGTGTTGCCGGTGATCGGCGTCCCGATCGCGACCTCGCCACAGATGGTGGGGAACGAGGCGCTCGCGATCACGGCGCAGATGCCCACCGGTGTGCCGGTGGCCACCGTCGGTGTGGAATCGTCGGTGAACGCGGCGGTGTTGGCGGCCCAGATCATCGGGATCGCCGACCCTGAGGTGCAAGCGGCCCTGTGGAGGTTCAAGGACGACCTGGCGGAAGGCCTCAAACTGTGAGGGGCCTCAAACTGTGAGGGGCCTCAAGCTGTGAATGGCCTCAAACTGTGAGGAGCCGCACGCTGTGATCCCGCGCTATAGCTTGCCGGAGATGGCCGACGTCTGGTCGGACCAACGCCGGCTCGCCAACTGGCTCGAGATCGAGTTGCTCGCCGTCGAAGCCTGGGCCGAACTCGGTCGCATCCCCGGCGAGGACGCCGCGGCATGCCGAGAGCGCGCATCGTTCACGGTGGACGCGGTGCTGGCACGCGAGGAGGTCACGCGGCACGATATCGCGGCGTTCGTCGACGTGGTCGCTGCTTCGATCGGTCCCGAGGGTCGATGGATCCACTTCGGCTTGACGTCCTCAGACGTGCTCGACACGGGCTTCGCGCTGCAACTCCGTGAAGCCGCCGATCTGTTGCTGGGCAGGCTCGAGCGGCTGCTGTGGGTGGTGCGTCGACAAGCCTTGGCCTACCGTGATCTGCCGATCATGGGCAGGTCCCATGGCATCCATGCCGAGCCCACGTCGTTCGGACACAAGCTGGCCGTGATGGCGTTCGAGCTGGATCGCGATCGGGAGCGGCTTCGCCGCGCTCGCGAGACCGTGAGCGTGGGGGCGATCAGCGGGGTCGTGGGTTCGTACGCCGCGATCGACCCTCGCGTGGAAGAACTGGTCTGTGCACGCCTGGGTCTGCGCGCCGAAGAGGCCAGCACCCAGGTGATCCAACGCGACCGCCACGCCGAGTTCATGACCACGCTGGCACTCGTCGCGTCCACGCTGGACCGGATCGCGACGGAGATCCGTCATCTGTCACGCACCGAAGTCCGCGAGGTGCAGGAACCTTTCGCTGAGGGCCAGAAGGGCTCCAGCGCCATGCCGCACAAACGCAACCCGGTGGTGTGCGAGCGCATCACCGGGCTGGCGCGCGTCGTGCGCGGTCACGCGCAGGTGGCCCTGGAGAACGTGGCGCTCTGGCACGAGCGGGACATCTCGCATTCGTCGGCCGAGCGGATCATCGTCCCCGACGCGACCGGGTTGCTCGATTTCATGCTGGTCGACATGACGTGGGTGATCGACGGATTGGTGGTCTTCCCCGAGCGCATGCTCGAGAACGTCATGAGCCACGGGGGGATCGCGTTCAGTCAGTCGGCGTTGCTGGCCCTGGTGGAAGCGGGATGGTCGCGCGATGACGCCTACCGAGTCGTGCAGCGCGCGGCGGCTGCGGCGTGGGACGAGGACGCGTCCTTCCGCGATGAGCTGGAAGGTGACGAGGCGGTCATTGCTGCGCTCGGTGAGGACGGGATCACGACGTTGTTCGACCCCCAGCGGTTCCTTCGCAACCTGGGTGGGGTCTTCGATGGGCTCGAGAAGATGCAGGTCCAGGAGGGTGCATCCGCATGACCGCCCCAGGAGGACTGCGTGCCCAGGGCAAGGTGCGCGACGTCTACGACGCCGGTCCCGATGCACTGCTCCTGGTGGCGACCGATCGCATCAGCGCGTTCGACGTGGTCCTGCCCGACCCCGTGCCCGACAAGGGGCGCGTGCTGACGGCGTTCTCGTCGTTCTGGTTCGAGCGGACCACCGACGTGGTGGCCAACCATATGCTCTCGACCGACCGGGCGTCGTTCCCGGCGCCGTTCGATGCCGACCACTCGTTCGTTGGGCGCGCGATGGTGGTGCGACGCGCCCAGGTGATCCCGGTGGAATGCGTGGCTCGCGGGTACCTGAGTGGGTCTGGATGGGCGCAGTACCGAGCCAGCGGCGCGGTGTGTGGCGTCGATCTGCCGACCGGACTCCGTGAGTCCGACCGGTTGCCTGAGCCGATATTCACACCGACGACCAAGGCCGACGAAGGACACGATCTCCCGCTGACGTTCGATCGGACGAGCGACCTGATCGGCCGAGGACTCGCCGAACGGTTGCGTGAGCTCACCGTTGCCCTCTACGAGCGGATCGCCGACATCGCCGCCCCTCGCGGGATCATCGTGGCCGACACGAAGTTCGAGTTCGGGTTCGCCGACGGTGACCTCATGCTGATCGACGAGGCGGGCACGCCCGATTCTTCGCGCTTCTGGCCGGCCGACAGCTACGAACCCGGCCGAGCGCAACCCTCGTTCGACAAGCAGTTCGTCCGTGATTGGCTCGACTCGACGGGTTGGGACCGAGAGCCACCTCCTCCCGACCTGCCGCACGACGTGATCGTCAAGACCGCCGCCAAGTACCGCGAGGCGTACGAGCGCATCACCGGTGAGACGTTCGAGTCCTATCGGTCGCGCATGGGTGTCGCCGACGAAGAGGAGCCGACGGGATGAAGTTCCGTTTCGAGGTGTTGGTCACGTTGAAGGAAGGCCTCGCCGATCCGGCGGGCAAGGCCGTGGAAGCGGCGCTGCCGGCGATGGGGTGGACCAACGTCACGGATGTGCACGTGGGCAAGCACATCCGTCTCGATGTCGAGGCACCCGAGGAGGCCCAAGCGACCGCGCAGGTCGATGAGATCGCCCGCCGTCTGCTCTCCAACCCCGTGATCGAGGATTTCCGCATCCTGGAGACCAGTGGGGGTTCGGTCTGAGATGACGGTCGGCGCGCCGAGGGTCGGGGTCATCACGTTTCCCGGGTCGCTCGATGACCGCGACGCCCTCCGGGCCATCGACATGATGGGTGGAGCCGGCGTGCCGCTCTGGCACGGTGACCACGACCTGCAGGGTGTGGATGCGGTGGTCCTTCCCGGCGGGTTCAGCTACGGCGACTACCTGCGGTGCGGTGCCATCGCGGGGCATGCCCCGATCATGGACGAGGTCACGGCGTTCGCGG
>DATDJD010000116.1:0-4400 GCA_036520695.1 Actinomycetota bacterium | reverse complement strand
CACCGATGCTCGCTCGATCGAGCTGCTCGTGGACGACTCGGAACTCGGGCGCCGTCGCGGCGAGTGGACCCAGCCCGAGTACCGCTACACCCAGGGTGCGTTGGCGAAGTACGCGCGCACGGTGGGCAGCGCCGACCACGGGGCGGTGACCTGGTGACCCACCCCACGATCACCTCACCTGCAGCGTTGCAGTGCCGCATCTGTGGCCAGCAATACCCGGTGGAACCCCTCACGATCTGCGAGGAATGCTTCGGCCCGCTGGAACCTTCCTACGACCTGCAGTCCGTCGACGGCACCGACTTCCGTAAGCAAGCCGAGGCGGGCCCGGCCAGCTTGTGGCGGTATGAGTCGTTGCTGCCCGGCGGCCCCGGGATCGAGCGGGTCGACCTCGGTGCTGGGTTCACGCCGCTGCGTCCCGCCGAGAACCTGGCGAAGGCGATCGGGCACGACGGCGTGATCTGGATCAAGGACGACAGCGTCAACCCGTCGAACTCGTTCAAGGACAGGGTCGTGAGCGTCGCGATCACGATGGCGCGTGCGTTCGGGTACGAAGCGATCAGTTGCGCGTCCACCGGCAACCTCGCGAACGCGACCGCGGCGCACGCCGCGAAGGCGGGCATGCCGTGCTTCGTCTTCGTGCCCGACGATCTGGAACGAGCGAAGATCCTGGCCACCGAGGCCTACGGCGCCAAGGTCGTGGCGATCAAGGGCAACTACGACGACGTCAATCGGTTGTGCAGCGAGGTCGCAGAAGCGCTGCCGTGGGCGTTCGTCAACGTGAACATGCGCCCCTACTACGCGGAAGGCTCCAAGTCCCTCGGCTTCGAAACGGCGGAACAACTCGGCTGGCGTCTTCCCGATCACGTGGTCGTGCCGATCGCCTCTGGCGCACTACTCACGAAGATCCACCGGGCGTTCGGCGAGCTGATCGCGATCGGTGCGGTCGAGGAGAAGCCCTACCGCGTCAGCGGTGCCCAACCGCAGGGGTGCAACCCGGTCGCAGCGGCGTTCCAGGCCGGTGCCGAGGACGTCACGCCCGTGAAGCCCGACACGATCGCGAGGTCGCTCGCGATCGGGGCCCCCGCCGACGGGTTCTTCGCGATGAAGGTCTCCCGCTCGACCGGCGGGCACATCGAGTGGTGTACCGAGCAGGAGATCCGCGAAGGGATCTCGCTCCTCGCGAGCACCGAGGGCGTCTTCACGGAGACCGCGGGCGGCGTCACGATCGCCAACCTCAAGCGCATGGTGGCCAAGGGCATCGTGCAGCCCGGCGAGGAAGTCGTGGCCTACGTGACCGGCAATGGTTACAAGACGGTCGAGGCGCTCGAGGGGTTCTTGGAGGCCAGCTATCACGTCGCGCCCGACCTCGACGAATTCCTGGCCGCGTTGGGTTAGGTGGTGGCGGTACATCGGGCGATGTCCCGCCGGATGTTCCTCGGGTCAGGGATCGGAGCAGCTGCAGCCCTGATGATCGCGACCTCGTGCGAGGGGACGTCCCAGCCATCGAAGCGCGAGGATGATGACGTGCGCCCGTCCTCGTCGACGACGCGCGCGATCGTACCCCTGGAATCCGAACCGCACCGACGCACCTGGATGGCGTGGCCATCGAGCCGCGAGATCTGGGGCGGGCTGTTGCCCGGGATCCAACGAGATATCGCGCTCGTCGCCTCGACGGTGGCTCGGTTCGAGCCCGTCGTGATGTGCGCGAACCCGGATGACGTGGAGCATGCCTCCACGATGTGTGGCCGGCCCGTCGAGGTGATCGGTGATGTGCCCGTGGGCGACTGTTGGATGCGCGATTCCGGTCCGATCTTCCGGATCGACGGCGATGGTGCACTCAGCGCCGTGGGACTCAACTTCAACGGGTGGGGAGATCGCCAGGCGCATGAACGTGACGCGCGGGTCGCCGAATTCATCGCCGCGCTCGGGGATACGCCGTTCACTACCGCCGCTCTGGTCGCAGAGGGTGGGGCCGTCGACACCGACGGGGACGGGACGCTGATGGCGACCGAGAGCAGCGTGATCAACGACAACCGCAACCCCGGTCGTTCGAAAGCCGAACTCGAGGCGGCGCTGTGTGAGGCCTACGGCGCCGACGACCTGATCTGGGTCCCCGGCCTGCGCGATCGTGACATCACCGACGATCACATCGACGCGACGTCGCGCTTCATCCGGCCAGGCGTCGTCATGGTGCAGGTGCCTCCGGAAGCCCGAACCGATGTGTGGGCCGAGGACGCGAGGCAACAGCGCCAGGTCGTATCGCGGGCGCGAGATGCCCGAGGTCGTCGGCTCGAGGTGCTGGGATTGGACGGCCCCACGACGGTGCGATCCGACTCGCCCGACTTCTTAGACTCCTACGCCAACTTCTACACGCCGAACGGAGCGGTGATCACCGCGGAGTTCGGCGATGCCGAGGCCGATCGGGCCGCCGCCGGGGTACTCGCCGACGCGTTCCCCGGTCGCCAGGTCGTGCAGCTGAACGTCGACCGCCTCCACGGGGGAGGCGGCGGCATCCACTGCGTCACCCAGCAGGAGCCGGTGGACCGGCCCTAGCGGACCGGGACCCTCGCTGCTGCGAGCCAGTCAGCGAAGCGATCGTCGGCGGCGTTGGTCAGCAAGCGCCCGAAATGACGGTCGGCGTAGGCGACATAGTCCACGTCCAGGGTGGAGATACCCTGTTGCACCACACCCCACATCGCCTCGCGGAAGTCCGACATCAGCTGCATCAGGGCCAAGCGGGCCCGGTGCACGTCGCGGACCTGGCCGAAGTAGAGCTGCAGGAGTATCTCTTGGGCCTCGGGGGTCAGTCCGTTGTTCACCGAGAGGTTCCCCAGATCGAAGAAGGCATCGCCCATCCCGGCGTACTCGTAGTCCACGATCCACACGTGGTCGCCGTCACGCAGGAAGTTGGCGTTCAACAGATCGTTGTGGCAGGGCACCGGAGTCATGGGCGCGTTGGTGAACGCGGCCTCGATCCGCTCGGCCACCTCGTGTGCGGCTTCGTACTGGCTCTTCGGGACGGTCACTCCGCGATCGGAGGCGATCCTGCCGTAGCTCTCCACGATCCGGAACACCGGGAATTCCGCGTCGATCGGTGGGCATGCGTGGAACGCGCGCACGGACCCCACCACCGACGTCAAGACGTCCTCTCGTTGCAGGTCCGCTTCGGGAACGTGGGAACCGGACACGAACCGCGTGATCAGACAGGCGTGCAGGGGAAGCCATCGGTAGATCTCGGGCCCGACGCCCGCGGCCGCCGCCGCTCGCCCTGCCTCGCACTCGGCTTCACGGTCGATCCCCAGCAGGTCGGTGTCTTTGCCGGCCAAGCGCAGGACGAACACCTCGTTGCCCGCTTCGATCATGAAGTTGCGGTTGGTGATCCCTGTGGTGATCGGGGTGACGCCGATCTGCAGGCCATCCCATTCGGGGACGGCCGCGATCGCGGTATCGAGTTGCGGATCATGGACGCCTGAGATCATGGTCGACCCGCTACGGGGTGATCCCGAAGGTCGCGGCGACCCGGTTCAGCATGTCCTGCTCGCCTTGGCTCACCCGCTCGGCGTGGAAGCCCATGAACCCACCTTCTTTCGCAGCGTTGGCGGCGTCCTGACTCACCGCCACCATCCAACGGCCGTAGGCCTCGGTTTCCTCGGGTGTGGCCTTCGCTCGCACGATGTCGTGCACACCGGAGAGCTCGTCGAGGATCTGTGTGGCGGCGAGAGATGAATGCTCGATCTTGAAGTCACCCATCGGGTTCTGCTTCTGTTGACTCATCGCCACGATGTCCTGCGCGACCGCGGTGAGGAGCTCCTCGTTCGAGGGAGGGGAGGAGGCCGCCTTCAACGAGGCCAGCGTCTCCTTCGTCAGTTCGATGGGTCCACCTGGGTCGGCGATCGAGATGGCCATGCCCGCGACCATCGGTGCCCGCCGCACCCGGACCCACTCCTCCTCGGTGAAGGGATCCTTCGACGTCATCTGGGGCCTCCTCGTGGCTCGTTCTTCGGTTGGGAGGCAAGCCTACCCGCATCGCTCGGATGAGCGTTCCGGCACGGAATCGTTGTATCGTCCTCGTCGTTCGCCTCGACGGCCACTTCGGTCGCGCCCGCGGACGAGAAAGGGAGGGGAACCTTGTCCAGCACAGGAGTCAAGCGTCCCGGGATCGTGACGTTCATCGGTGTGATCCTCTACATCCAGGCGTTCATGGCCCTGGTCGCAGGCATCGTGTCGATCGCGTTCAGCGGTCGCATCGATGACGTCACCGTCAACGGCGTCGAGCTCACCAAGGGCGGCGTCGTCGTCAGCGGTGTCTGGGAATTGATCATGGCGGTCATCCTGTTCGCCGTGGCCGCCGGCATCATGCGAGGCAGTCGCGGGTACCGCATGTTCGTTGCGATCGTCGA
>DATDJD010000115.1:0-3411 GCA_036520695.1 Actinomycetota bacterium | reverse complement strand
GATCGAGCGGAGCCGTGAGCGAAGCCCGCTCGGTGATCGGGTACTCCACGACGTGTGGCCGACCCTTCAGCGCGGCGATGCCATCACCCGCGAGTATCGGATCGAGAACGTCGATCGGGCGGTCGGGGCGAGTCTGGGTGGGGCCATCGGAAAGGCATTCGGCGCCCACCCTCCTCACGGGACCGCGTCCCTCCGGTTCTCCGGGTCGGCGGGCCAGTCCTTCGGTGCCTTCTTATCGAGGGGTGTCGACTTCCACTTGCGTGGTGAAGCGAACGACCATGTCGGCAAAGGCATGGCGGGAGGCCAGATCGTCATCGTCCCTCCCGCCGACGACGATGGAGACCCGTGCCTGGCAGGCAACGCTGTGCTGTACGGAGCCACCGGAGGGTCCCTGTATATCGCCGGGACTGCAGGAGAGCGGTTCGCCGTCAGGAACTCGGGTGCAGTAGCGGTCGTCGAGGGGATCGGAGAGCACGGCTGCGAGTACATGACGGGCGGCATCGTCGTGATCCTGGGGCCTGTGGGCGCCAACCTCGCGGCCGGCATGACCGGAGGCGAACTGTTCGTCTTGACTTCGCCCGACTCGAACCTCGAGTCGTTCATCGACGCTAGGTCGATGGAGATCCTCCGGCTGGACCCGGAGGCGGCTGAACGGTACCGATCGATCGTGGTGTGCCACGCTCAACTCACGGGCTCGGCGACCGCGAACGCGGCCCTGAAGCGATGGGAGGAGACCATCGCTCGAACACGGTCGGTGGTGCATCGGACCGAACCCGCGATCGCGGCGCCGGCAGAGGATTCGGGACCTCAGACGGTGGTTCCGGTCATGCAGACGTAACGTTCGCAACACGGTCACGTAACGAGACGTCGCTACGGTGCCCGAGGTGAACGGGACCCAAGCGATCGCCATCGCGGTGTTCGCCGCTTCGTACGCCGCGATCATCTCCGGCAAGGTCGACCGTTCGATCGCAGCAGCCGCGGGTGCGATGGCGATGGCGATCATCGTCCTTCGTGGGCACGATCTCGCCGGGGTCGTCAACTGGGACATGCTGCTGTTCATCTTCGGGATGATGGTCGTGATCGGCGCCATGGAACGCTCAGGATTGTTCCGATGGCTCGGCTTGCACGCGGTTCGGATCGCTCGATTGGACCCGCTGCGCCTGTTCATCGTGCTCCCGGCTTTGGCTGCCGTGTCCAGCGCCTTCATCGACTCGATCACCGTGATGCTCTTCCTCGGCATCCTCACGATCGAGGTCTGCAGGCTCGCCCGTCTGCCCGTGCTGCCGCTATTGATCGCAGAGATCACCGCGGCCAACATCGGCGGAGCCGCAACGATGATCGGCGACCCACCCAACGTGATCCTCGGGACGCACTTCGGCTTGGCCTTCTCCGACTTCCTGTTCGGAACCGCTCCGCTCGCCTTGGTCGGGGTCGTGATCAACATCGGGCTCATGACGTGGCTCGCGCGTCACGAGATCGGCGAGGCCCGCACGTACTTCATCCAGCATCCTCAGGAGCGTGCTCGGGCCCTCGGTGAGCTCAGGCCCAGTCAAGCCGTCAACGATCGCTCGATGTTCGTGCTGGGGTGGATCGCTCTCGGTTGTGTCGTCGTGCTCCTCGCGACGCACCGGATGACGGGGATACCGGTGGGCATCGCTGGGGTGAGCGGAGCATCCTTCGTGCTCGTGACGTCCGCCCCGCGGCGGAAGACGCCGTCGATCCTCGCGTCCGTCGACTGGATGACGTTGCTGTTCTTCGCCGCGTTGTTCCTGTTGGTCGGCGGCCTTGAATCCAGCGGAGCGCTTGAAGCCCTCGCCGGGATGATCCTGGATGTCGGTGGCGGTCTGGCGTCCGCGTTGACGATCCTGCTCTGGACGGGCGCGGTGGGATCGGCCGTCGTCGACAACGTCCCGTTCGCTGCGACGATGACGCCGGTGGTGGAGCATCTCTCCGGCGCGGGTCTGCCCTTGCTCCCGTTGGTGTGGGCCGCGGCATTGGGCACGGACATCGGAGGGAACGCCACGCCGATCGGAGCCTCGGCCAACGTGATCGGCCTGACGACGTACGAGCGAGAGACCGGGGACCACGTTGGGTGGGGTACCTACATGCGCCGGGCCCTCCCCACGACCCTGGTGGTCCTGATCGCGATGCACGGCCTCCTGATCCTCTTCCACGCTTAGCCGCGAGCGTCCTATCAAAGTCGTTCCTGAGCTGCCTTGACGGCGATTCCATATTGTGCACAAAATGTCATCTGCACGACGGGGGATGGCATCTCGGTGTCGAGTCCCACCTGATCGCAGTGAGGAATCCGTATCACCGAGGAGGTGACGGGGGGTCTCAAGGTTTCGTCGGACCCGGCGGGAAGCCCGACGGGTGAGGAAGTACGGGAACGGCGCCGTCCGTCAAGGCTGGAGCCGAACCCGGATCCCTTACGAGGGGGGACAGGATGCGGAAGATCGGAAGGTTCAGGTCGGTCGCGTTGCTAGGCGTGATCGCGCTCGTCGCCATCGCCTGTAACAGCAGCGACGGAGGAGAAGAGGGTGGCGACGAGGGCCGGTCGGTCGTCCGTTTCGCCTTCTCCCCCGACCCAGTCATCGACTGGATGAACGACCAGGGGATCATCCCCGAGTACGAGGACTTGTACAACGTTCGGCTCGTGACGACGTCCAGCTGGGACGAGTTCGCGTTCTTCGCCGGTGGCCACGGTGACATCGTGTCGATGGCGACCTACGAGACTCCCTTGCTGGAACAGGAAACGGGGATCGATACCGTGACCTTCGGCGCGTACAACAATCTTCGCGTGCCGATCTTCGTGCGCTCCGACAGCGACTACGAGTCGATCGAAGACCTGAAGGGCCAAACGGTCGCCGTTCCTGGGCCTGTGTCTTCCACGATCGTCTGGGGCATGTACGCCAAGGACTGGCACGACCTGGACTTCTGCATCGAGCGTCCCGATGACAGCGCCTGCGAAGATTTCGATCTCCGCGAGGGTGACCACTTCGCCAACATGGATCTGCTGCTGCGAGGCGAGATCGAGGCGTGTGTCTGCATCCCCGAAGCTGGGTTCCCGTACTGGCGTACCGATGAGATCCGGGCGCTGTACGAGCCGACGAACGCTCCGTGGGAGATCTACGAAGACCAGTACGCGCCAGGCCACAAGGGCATGAACGGCAACAACTTCGTGGCCCGCAAGGACTGGTTCGACTCCCACCCGAACGAGATCGCGTTCTTCCTAGCTCTGTGGGAGCGTGGCATCCAGGAATGGCAGGAGAATAAGGAAGAGATCATCCGCACCTACCCGCAGCACTTCGCGGTCGAGGAGGAGGCGGATATCGACTTCGCGGTCGAGTACATGAACGAGCACGACTTCTTCACCGACACCGTGTACTTGGACCAGGAGTGGATCGACAA
>DATDJD010000114.1:0-7315 GCA_036520695.1 Actinomycetota bacterium | reverse complement strand
GGCACGAACTTCAAGAACGCCTACCTCGGGTACATGGCCTCGGAAACCGTCATGGCGCACAACGTCATCACGTCGGGTCAGCTGCCCAAGCACATGGGCTGGACCGACGAGGCGTACCGGGACGCAGATGATCTGCTGGCTCCGGCGGGTGCGGGCGAGATGCACATCACGGGTGACCTGAGCCTGACCGATTTCGGCACGCTGATCGACAGCTCATACGGCGGCGATGGGTATCTGAAGCTGGCCGACTATCTGCACACGGCATATCCGGGTACCAAGTTCATCACCGTGGGACAGAAGTCCTACGCGGTCGAGTCAGCCACCGCGCCCACCGGCGATATCGCTGTGCGCATGTCCGGCCGGTCATCGAGTTCGTTGTTCGACGAGTGTCGCACGACGCTGGGCGGTCGCTACCGGTTCCCGTCCGGCAAGGATGTGCCGACCTACCTGACCGACTACTGCGGTCGCTGGTACATCAACTCGGATGCCACCAACAACTACGGTACGGCGACGGCGTTCCCCTCGTGGATGTATCCCGAAGACGGCAATCGCTTCTTCCCGGGTACCGATGGGCCGGCCGGCCTGGCGACAGGACACCTCGGCGGCGACACCTGGGTCGCGGATGCGGCGATCGAGATGATCGCCAAGGAGCCCTGGTCCGGGATGTTCGTCACGATGGGCGCGATCGACAAGGCAGCCCATATGTGGGGCGCCCAGGACGATGCCGCGAACTTCAAGGGCGCGTGCCGCACGGGCGACCCCGTGGCCGATGGCGCCGCCCAGACGCACGTCCGATGCGCTGCAGAGAACGCCGACGTCCAATTGGGACGGGTACTCGATGCGGCGAAGGCACTGGATCGCAAGGATGGTGGGGAAACACTCGTCGTGCTCACCGCGGACCACGGCGCCACCTATGGCAAGAACTTCTACGGCAAGCAGACCGCCGGAGCGGGCGACAGCAACTGGTACTACGCGCCGACCGGAGTGTGGGACGCAGGCGCCTTCGTCGATCCGACGAACCCCCTGTACAACCAGCCGTCGCCGGCCCTCCAACCGTTGATCGACACGGGGAACATCCAGTTCTCCTACCAGTCGACGGCGATCGAGGCCTGGCTGATCGACCATTCGGTCACCAAGATGAAGGAGGGCGCCGCGGCGATGTTGAAGACGCCCGGTGTGACGGCCGCCTACTGGCACGACGGTGATCGTTTCCGCCTGTACGGCGTGAACTCGATGACCTGGTCGGAGAAGGCCTGGTGGCTGGCCCACGGACAGGAGCTCGTCAACACGATGGCCGCGTCCGACGGTCCGGACGTGATCGGCTTGCTCCATGACAAGACGAGTTACGGCGTCTACGGCGATCACGGTGGAGCCCAGGAGTCGGTCCAACGGGTGCCGATGGTGTTCTGGTCACCGAGTTTGGCGTATCACAACGCCAACGGGAGCCGATTCACGACCCCCGACCTCATGCCGACGGTGCTCAAGCTGATGGGCATCGAGGTGGTCGGGCCGATCGACGGACGGGCGCGGCGCCTCTGGTAGCCGACCCGATCGCAACGGATGATGAGAGGGCCCGGGAGCCTCGCGCTCCCGGGCCTTTCATCTGCTCGGGACGGGTTCGGGCACGTCGATACCGAGCGAACGCTGCAGGAACTCGACTTCGATCTTCAGCATGTTCTCGGCAGCATCTTCGTCGACCGGGCGGTGGGTGATACCGCTCAAAGGGATCATCGAATGACGGCGGCCGGCTTCCATGAGCGCCTTCGACATCAGGAGCGAATGCGCCACGTACACGTTGTCGTCGGCGAGCCCGTGGATGATCATCAGCTCCCCCCGCAGATCGGGGGCATCGGGGATCAGGTCGGCGTTGGCATAGGCCTCCGGGTCGCTCGCGGGGGTGCCGAGGTATCGCTCGGTGTAGTGCGTGTCGTATAGACGCATGTCGCTCACCGGTGCGCCGGCGATCCCTGCATGGAAGACATCGGGTCTGCGCAGCAGCGCCGCCAGCGTGAGGTACCCGCCGTAGGACCACCCACGCATCGCCACACGGTCGAGGTCGAGGAAGGGATACCGCTGCGCGGCCGCATGCAGCGCCTCCACCTGGTCCTCGAGCGCCGCGTTGATGTAGTCGTGGTGGATCGCCTGATCCCATGCGACACCGCGGTACGGCGTCCCCCGACCATCGGCGACCAGCACCGCGAAACCCTGGTCGGCGAACCACTGCGATTCCAGGTGCATGCGTTGCACGTGCGCGACGCGACCGAAGTGCGGGCCGCCGTAGGGATCGAGCAAGACCGGAAGCTTCTGGGCTGGTTCGATCCCGTTCGGGGTGAGCAGGGCGATCCGCAGGTCCTTGGGTCCGACCGAGGCGAACACCGGACGAGCCTGGAGCACCGGGACTTCGGCGAACCGGTCGAACGTGTGGACGGGCTCGCCACCTCGCATGAGGACGGCGGTCGGCAAGGCCCCGTCGTCGGTGTCGCTCACCAGGATGGTCAGGTCCGCGCCCACGACCGCGCCGTGCACGCCGACGTCGGTCGTGATGCGTTCGAGCGAGCCCTCGGCGGCGAGGCGCCATACGTGCATCTCGGTCGGTTCGTCCGTCGCGCGGAAGACGACGTCCTGCCCTGCGTTGAGCACCGCGTCGACCTGGAGCGAGGGAGGGCTCGCGGGCTCGCCGTCGATCAGAAGCGACCACGCGTCGTTCCGATGCCCGGCGGTGAGCAGCCGGCCGCCGGGCAGCCACGCAGGCACACCCGTCACGAGCTGCGTCCATCGCTCGTCGTGGTCCTGCCAGACCACTTCGGTTCGTCCCTCAAGGGGATCGATCACCAGCACCTGCACCGTCCGCTGATCGCGTGATTGCACCAACGCGAGTGGAGGACCCTCGTGGGTCCACGACACCGCGGCGACGTACTCGAACTCCTCCCGGTCCCACTCGACGTCGACCAGCGAACCGTCCATGCCAACCACGTGCAGGGTCACGATCGCGTTCGCGGTGCCGGCCTGCGGGTACCTCGTGGTGCGGGGTGCCGCGGCGGGGTCGGATTGAGAGGTGATATGCCAGGTGGCGACCGAACGCTCATCGACGCGACTCGTGAGCACGCGGTCACCGTCGGGCGACCACCAATAGCCCCGATGGCGCGACATCTCTTCAGCCGCGATGAACTCGGCGAGACCCCACTGCACGTCGGGATCCTCGTCGGTGGCGAGCACCTGGTCGGTTCCGTCTGCGAGATCGATGACATGCATCGCACCGTCGGCGACGAAGGCGACGCGACGACCGGTGGGGTCGGGTCGGGGATCGAACGCGCCGCTCGGGGCGGCGAGGACACGGGTGTCACCGGACACGAGATCTGCCAGGAACAGCTCGTCCCCCACCACGAACGACGCGATCCGCAGATCGGGGTCGGCCGCGTAGGTCACGACGCCGGATTGACGTTCGCCGGTTCGCTCACGCCGATCGACCTCCGCTTGCGAAGGGCGTTCCTCCCGCGAGCCCGCACCGAAGATCTCTCGTTCCCGGTCGTCGGCGACGTCGTACACCCACAGGGAGGCATGCGGATCGTCACCGGCGGGCGTGCGAAGGAACGCGACCCGGGAACCGTCATCGGCGACGGAGAACGACCTGGGTATGCCCAGGTTGAACCCACGCGTTCGTGCGTACTGGCGTGGGAACTGATCGCTCATCGGCCCGCTCACTCCTTCGTGACGAGGTCACCGGTGCGAACGCTGCCACCTTCCACGACCCGAGCGTTGAGACCACGGAGCCGCATGGCTCGACCGTCGTCATCGTTCACGAACCCGAGCGCGTCGGGGCCGAACCGTGCGGAGAACTTGGAGCAGCCTGTGTGCGGTTTCGCGCTCACCTCGAGGAGCACGGAACCCAGACGGAGCCTTGTGCCCGCCGGCAGGTTCTCCTCGCTCAGGTCCAGGTCGACGTAGAGCTGGTCGCCCGCGAGCGGCCACCGGTCGACGTCACCCGCGAGGAGTGCGATGCACCGAGCGTTCATCAAGGTGATCTCGGCCTCGGAGGACGGATGCGGGCGCGTCCCCCAGGAATCGCCGACGAGGCCGGATCCGGGTCGGATCTCCGCTTCGGCGACGACCTCGCGCTCGTCCACCGTCGGTCGCCGCACGACCATCTCGACCGTGCCCCCATCACGCGGCGACCCCGCGATGTGTGCGAGGCTCTGTTGCAGATCTGCCATCGTCAGCTCACTCATGCGCGCTCCTTCCCGACGGGTCCACCGAGGTGGCCCGTGCCCGCTCTCGAACGTACCATCGCGTGATGCGTGCCTGGCTCTTGCAGGGAACCACCGGTCCGGATGCCTACGAGCTGGGTCATGTCCCTACCCCCGAACCGGGGCCCGGCGAGGTTCGGGTGTCCTTGCGCGCCTCGGCGCTCAACCACTTGGACCTCTGGGTCGCGCGCGGGATGCCGGCTCCGCCATCGCTGCCGCACATCACCGGTGCCGACGGTGCCGGCGTGGTCGACGCCCTCGGCGAAGGCGTCCGAGGCATCGCGATCGGCGACGAGGTCGTGATCGACCCGTCGACCTCGTGCGGGGTCTGCGAGGCCTGCGTCGTCGGCGACAGCCCGTTCTGCGCGTCGTTCGAGATCATCGGTGAACACCGGTGGGGCACCCATGCCGAGGCGGTGGTGATCCCGTCCGTCAACGCCGTGAAGAGGCCACCGAACCTCCCGTGGGAAGAGGCTGGGTCCTTCGGCCTGGTCACGTCGTCAGCGATCCGGATGCTCCGACGAGGGCGGGTCGAGCCTGGGTGCCTGGTACTCGTGATGGGCATCGGAGGCGGCACCGCGACCGCCGCGTTCCTGCTGGCCCGCGCGATGGGCGCTCGCGTCTCTGTGACCTCACGGAGCGAGGCGAAGCGCGAGTGGGGGCTCTCGAACGGTGCCGAGGCCGTCTTCGACTCCGAAGGACCGTTCGATGAGGAGTTCCGCGAGACACACGGGGCCGGCGCCGACGTGGTGATCGACAACATCGGCACCGCGGTGTTCGATCGCGCCCTGCGCTCGCTCGCACGCGGAGGCCGATACGTGACGAACGGATCGACCACCGGCAGGACCGTCGAGCTGCCACTCCCCCTCGTGTTCTGGCGTCAGCTCGAGGTGATCGGCTCCAGCATGAACGACGCCCGTGAGTTCGCCGATGCGACCGCGTTCATCGGCGGAGGAGCCGTCTCGATCCCGGTGGACTCGGTGGCACCGTTCGACGCTTTCCCCCAGGCGCTCGAACGGCTCGCCGCCGGTGATCAGATGGGCAAGATCGTCCTCGCTCGGTAGGGATCGGGAACCGGACGGGCCGTACCGTCCGTCCCACGCCTGTCACAACCACACCGCCTCGCGGCATGAAGGCTCGATCGCGGCGACGATCGACGCGCGAGGACGACGGACGAGGGAGACTCCGTGCCGGACGAGGATCAGCGGACCGACAGCCAGTTGCTGCTCGCGTCCCAGGACGACGTGAACGTGTTCACGGAGCTGTATCGGCGTCACGCCGAGGACCTGCTCCGGTACTTCGCGCGTCGCACCCTCGACCCGGAAACGGCGGCCGAACTCACGGCCGAGACCTTCGCGGAAGCATTCGCATCCAGGCGCAACTACACGGACGTGGGGGTGGACGGGGTGGCATGGCTCTACGGCATCGCTCGTAACCGGCTGGGCCGCTTCTTCCGGACCGGCCGGGTCGACGCCGCCGCGCGTCGTCGACTGGGCATGCCCCAGCGTGACCTCGCACCCGATGACTACGAACGGATCGAGGACCTGATCGACTTCGCCCCGATCCGCGACGCGTTGCTCGAAGCACTCGACACCTTGTCTACGGACCAACGTGAGGCGATGCGGCTTCGCGTGATCGACGGGCTCGCCTACCCCGAGGTGGCCGAGCGTTTGCGCTGCAGCGAGGCCAACGCCCGCCAGCGAGTGAGCCGCGGCCTGCGCAAGGTCGCGATCGTGCTGCAGGAGCGGGGGATGCAGCTGAGCACGGAGGCCGAACGATGAACAGTGACATCCGATACCTACAGCAACTCGAAGACGACCTCACGGAGGCTGCCCAGCGGGATCACGAACGCGCGGCCGCCCGAGCCTCCGGGAACGACGAACCTCCGCGCCGCCTTCCTCGGCGCGGGAAGGGTCGCCACTGGGGTCAGGCCGCCGCGGCTGTCATGGCGTTGTTGGTGCTCGCTGCCAGCATCGGTTTCCTGGCGCAAGGGGGAAGCTCCGACGACAGCGGTGGGTCGGCAGGGTTCGACACCGCTGACGCTGGTGCCCCACAGGCGACGAAGGCGGTCCCGGCACCGGCCCCCGGTTTCACCTCCTTCGACGGAGGGAACGATGTTGGCGCCGCCGACGGGGACGAGAGGGCAGCGCTCACCGATGGGCAGGCCGACTTCGAGTCGGGCACAGCGACCGATCCAGGCGCCGAGAGCGTCGATCAGGTGGGCCAGGCACCCGGCGAGCAGCAGAACCTCTCGAAGATCGTCCGAGACGGGCGCATCGAGATCGTCGTCGCGAACGGTGAGTTCGATCAGAACGTCACGGCGGTATCCCGCATCGCCGGGAACAACGGCGGGATCGTGCTGAGCTCCTCCACCGTGGACGGGCGTGCCGGCACCTTCACGCTGCGCATCCCTGCCAAGCGGTTCGACCTCACGATGGACGCGCTGAGGGGCCTCGGCACCGTCAAGCTCGACCAGATCACCGGCGAGGATGTGACCGCCGAGTTCATCGACCTGCAGGCTCGACTGCAGATCCTGACGGATCGGCGTGATCTGCTCCTCGAGCTCCAGGCAGATGCCACGACGTCGGGCGAGATCCTGCGGTACGCGGGACTCATCGACAACGTGCAGTTCGAGATCGAGAAGATCCAGGGCAACCTGAACTTCCTGAAGGATCAGGTGGCCGAGGCAACGATCAAGGTCGGGCTGCGCGAGCAAGATGCGCCCGAGAACGAGGAAGAGTCACCCTCGGACGTCGACAAGCCCAGCTTGTCGCAGGCGTTCGACTACGCCACGCAAGGCTTCCTGCGGGTACTCGGCGCCGTCGTGGTGGGACTCGGCTACCTCATCCCGCTCGGCGTGCTGGTGCTGCTGGGCTGGCTGGTGTTCAGGCTGGTGCGGCGTCGCGATCACGGAGCCAGCTGAGCGCCCTGAATCGTTCGGCGGCGATCGACGCGACGTTGGCATCGTCCCCCGCTCGCCCTTCGGTGGCCCCGAACCACGCGTCGGCTTCCATCCACGCGCGGTCCAACTGCTCTGCCGGCCGCAGATGTCCCTGAGCTCGGAACGACGA
>DATDJD010000113.1:0-2189 GCA_036520695.1 Actinomycetota bacterium | reverse complement strand
GATCACCGTAGTAGGTGAGCGCCAAGGTCCGTGGGATCGGCGTCGCGGTCATGATCAGCACATCCGCTTCACCGCCTTTGGACTTCAACGCCGAGCGCTGGTGCAAGCCGAACCGATGTTGCTCATCCACCACGGCGAGCGAGAGATCGGCGAAGGTCACCGCCTCCTGGACGAGCGCGTGGGTACCGACCACCAGATCCACCTCACCATCGGCGATCCCCTCCAACACACGCTGGCGATCCTTGCCCGTCACCGCCGCGGTCAGGAGGGCGTACGTGACCTGAGGGGCGACCGCATCCGCTTGAGTCTCGACCTCGTCCAGGAGCGAACCCTGACCATCGGGTGCGGGCGCGGGCCGCGAAGCGGCAAGGTCGAGATAGGAGCCACCTCCCACGCCGTCCAGCAGTCCTGCGACCGAGCGGAAGTGTTGGGATGCAAGGACTTCGGTTGGAGCCATGATCGCCGCCTGGTGACCGGCCCCGATCGCGATCAGGGCCGCGTGCAGCGCAACGAGCGTCTTGCCCGCGCCGACGTCGCCTTGGAGGAGCACGTTCATCGGGCGCGGGAAGGACATGGTCTGACCGATCGCATCCATGGCGCGGTGCTGGGCATCCGTGGGTTCGAACGGGATGGTCGTCGCGAGTCTGCCGGTCAGCCCTGCCTCGTCCACCTGTGCCACGCCGTGCTCGTCGGCTTCCACACGGTGCTTGCGGAACGCCACGCCCAGTTCCAGCGTGAACAGCTCGTCGAACTTCAGGCGTTCACGAGCGGTCGCCAGGGCTCGATCGTCCTGGGGGAAGTGGATGTCACGCATGGCCCGGTCGTAGTCGCCGAGGGACTCGTCTGTGATCACCGCGGGGGGCATCGGATCGTCGAACGAGGGAAGACGCTCGAGCGCTCGGTGGATCAACTCCCGGATCGTCCGGGTGGTGATGCCCTCGGTGGCTGGATGCACCGGGGTGATGCGGCCGGTGTGCACCAGATCGGCATCGTCCCCACGCAGCATCTCGACCTCCTGGTTCGAAAGCTGCAGCCTGCCCTTGTACATCGTGGCGATGCCCGAGACCGCCACCTCCTGACCCTCCTTGTAGATCGACGCGGCCCAGGGCTGGTTGAAGAACGTGAGGTCCAAGTACCCCGAACCGTCGCCCAACGTGATCGTGACCATCGTCTGATGCCGCCTGGTCTGGCGTTTCGCCACCTTGCGGACCCGGGCGATCACCGTGACGTAGCCGCCGATCTTCACGTCGTGGATCGTCTGCACGCGGGAGCGGTCGATGTATCGGCGGGGGTAGTGATGTAGCAACGCGCCTACCGTGTCGATGTCGAAGGCGCTCGACAGCACCTCGGAAGCGGTTCTGGGCTCGACACCCTTCTTCCTTCGCCCCGCCGTTCGCGACGCGAGCGAGGGATCGATCTGGGTGATCGACGAGTCGAGCGTCAGCGTCACCGGTGGTTCCTCCGGTCATCGGTCATGGTCATCGGTTCTACCATGATGACGATGGCTCCCCGCCGGCACACCCTTCGAACCGCGACCGCGGCGGTCGCTCTTGCCCTCGTCGTCGTGGCCTGCTCGGCCGGCGATGATGAGCCCACACCGCCGGTATCCCTGCCCTCCACCCCGGATACCCTGCCGGCAACGACGGTGGATCAGTTCGACGGGCTCCTTCGACAGCTGGAGGGCACGCCCGTCGTCGTCAATCTCTGGGCTTCCTGGTGCGTGCCCTGCGAGGCGGAGACACCCAAGCTCGTAGAGGCCGCCGCCGAACACCCCGACATCCAGTTCCTCGGCGTGAACTCCCAAGACGCTCGTGACAGCGCAGAAGCGTTCATCGCGACCCACGGCATGACCTACCCCAGCGTGTTCGACCCCGACGGTGCCATCAAGACCGACCTGAACGGCAACGGGCTGCCGATGACCGTGTTCTATCGGGCGGACGGCAGCATCGAAGCAACCCTGCCGATCGAACTCTCGCAGGAAGCACTCGACGAGCACCTGGACGCGATATCTCCCTGAGGGCGTGTGTGGATCGTGCCCCGAGATCGGTCTGCCAAGGTCGTCTGGTAGCCTCGTCCGGCTATGGCAGCGGTATGCGACATCTGCGGGAAGAAGCCGTTCTTCGGCAAATCCGTCACGTTCTCCCACAAGCGGAACAACCGCCGGTGGGATCCCAACATCCAGCGTGTGC
>DATDJD010000112.1:0-7491 GCA_036520695.1 Actinomycetota bacterium | reverse complement strand
GTCTCGGTCAGCCACCGCGACCTCGAACGTTCTGGCTAGTATCGGGGGAACGGCGCACAGCGCCTCCCTCGTGCCAAGGAGCGTTCAGATCATGACCGTGAAGATCGGCATCAACGGGTTCGGCCGGATCGGCCGCAACTTCTTCAGAGCCGCCAAGCAGCGCGGACTCGACTTCGATTTCGTCGGTATCAACGACCTCGGCGATGCCGCCACCATGGCGCATCTGCTGAAGTACGACTCGGTGCACGGCCGGTATCCCGGCCAGGTGACGGTCGGCCCGGACGGCTTGGTGGTCGACGGCGATGCGCTGCGGCTCTTCGCCGAACGCAACCCCGCCGACCTTCCGTGGAAAGAAGTCGGGGCCGAGATCGTGATCGAGTCCACCGGCATCTTCACCGCTCGCGACAAAGCTGCCGCCCACATGGACGCGGGCGCCAGGAAGGTCATCATCAGCGCGCCCGCCAAGGATGAAGACCTCACCGTCGTGCTCGGCGTGAACGACGACTCGTACGACCCGGCGACCCACGACGTCATCTCCAACGCGTCGTGCACCACGAACTGCGTCGCGCCCATGGCGAAGGTGATCGACGACGCCTTCGGCATCCAGCAGGGCTTCATGACCACTGTGCATGCCTACACGAACGACCAGAGCATCCTGGACCTGCCGCACAGCGATCTCCGCCGCGCGCGTGCTGCCGCCGTCAACATCATCCCCACGTCGACCGGTGCCGCGAAAGCGACGGGCCTCGTTCTGCCGCACCTGCAGGGCAAGCTCGACGGCATGTCGATGCGCGTCCCGGTCCCGGACGGCTCGGTGACCGACCTGGTGGCGACGGTGGGTCGAGATGTCACCGTCGACGAGGTGAACGCCGCATTCGCCGCCGCAGCGTCCGATGGCCCTCTCGCCGGCATGCTCGTCTACACCGAGGACCCCATCGTGTCGACCGACATCGTCGGATCGCCGGCGTCCTGCACCTTCGACGCCGCGTCGACCATGGTCATGGGCAACGTCGTCAAGGCTATCGGCTGGTACGACAACGAGTGGGGCTACTCCAACCGGCTCGTCGATCTGGCTGCACTCGTCGCATCGAAACTGTGACCCTGCGAACGCTCGACCTCCTCGGCGACCTCACCGGTTCGGTGGTGTTCACCCGGGTCGACTTCAACGTGCCGCTCGATGGGGGAGCGGTCGCAGACGACGCTCGCATCCGAGCCGCCCTTCCCACGATCACCGAGTTGCGAGGGCGGGGGGCACGCGTCATCCTCGCCACGCATCTCGGCCGTCCCCATGGTCGCGTCGTCGAGGAACTTCGCCTCGCGCCGGTGGGTGCCCGTCTCGCCGAACTCATCGAGGAGCCGGTGGCGGCCCTCGATGAGACGGCGCCCGAGGGCGTGCCCGAAGCTCCGATCGTTCTGCTCGAGAACCTGCGGTTCGATCCCGGAGAGGAAAGCGATGACATCGGGTTCGCGGGACGTCTCGCCGAGCTGGCCGACGTGTACGTCAACGATGCGTTCGGCGCCGCCCATCGCGCGCATGCCAGCGTCTCGGCGTTGCCCGACCTCATCCTGGCGAGCGGGCGCCCTGCGGTCGCTGGGCGCCTCATGCAACGTGAGGTCGAGATCTTGGGCACCCTGTTGCGCGATCCCGCGCGTCCCTATGTCGCGATCCTGGGCGGTGCGAAGGTCTCGGACAAGCTCGCTGTGATCGAGTCCCTGATCAAGAGGGTCGATGCGTTACTCATCGGTGGGGCCATGGCGTTCACGCTGCTCGCGGCAGAAGGTGGCCGGGTCGGCGCCAGCCTGGTGGAGCCCGATCGATTCGACGACGTTCGCTCCGCTCGGGCGCTCGCCGCTGAACGGGGTGTGCCGATAGAGGTGCCCACCGACGTCGTGGCGGCCGGCGCGATGGCCGATGATGCGGTCACCTCGGTCGTGCCCGCCGACGCGATCCCGGACGGACTCATGGGGCTGGACGTCGGCCCGGAGACGGTCCGTCGATTCGCCGCGACGATCGGATCGGCGAAGACGGTCCTGTGGAACGGCCCCATGGGGGTGTTCGAACTGGCACCGTTCAGCGCCGGCACCCGCGGGATCGCTGAGGCGGTGGCCCAGGCCGACGCGTTCACCGTGGTGGGCGGAGGCGACTCGTTGCTCGCGGTGAAACGTGCCGGCTTGGAGGATGCGTTCGACCACCTCTCGACCGGTGGCGGTGCGTCGTTGGAGTTCTTGGAGGGCCGAGCCCTCCCCGGCATCACGATCCTGGAGGACCGGAACGATGAGTGAGCGACGACCGATCATCGCGGCGAACTGGAAGATGCATAAGACGCATCTGGAAGCGATCCAAGCGGTGCAGAAGTTGAGCTACCTGCTGGGCAAGGATGAGGCGGAGCAGGTCGAGGTCGTGATCTGCCCCGCCTTCACCGCCCTGCGGTCGGTGGAAACGCTGATCTCCTCGGACAAGCTTCCGTTCGGATTGGGGGCGCAGAACGTTTACCCGGAGGACAAAGGGGCGTTCACCGGCGAGGTCTCTCCGCTCATGCTCGCCGCCCTCGAGGTGGATTACGTCATCGTGGGTCACTCCGAACGGCGGCAGCTATTCGGCGAGGACGATCTCATGGTCAATCGGAAGGTGCGCGCTGTGCTCAAGCACGAGATGACGCCCATCCTCTGCGTTGGCGAGACGCTGGAGGAGCGGGAGGCCGATGGGACCGAAAGCACCGTGGGGCAACAGATCCGCCGTGGGTTCGACAAGGTGGAGGCCGCTGATGCAGCGACGATGGTCGTGGCCTACGAGCCCATCTGGGCGATCGGGACAGGGCGGAACGCTGAACCTGCCGACGCGGGTCGAGTCGTCGAGTTCATCCGTGCCACACTCGCTGAACGCTACGACGGGTCGGTGGCCCAGGCGGTTCGGGTCCAGTACGGGGGCAGCGTGAAGCCCGGCAATATCCGTGAGTTCATGGCACACCCCGAGATCGACGGAGCCCTGGTCGGCGGCGCCAGCCTCGAGCCTGAGGACCTCGCCTTGATCGTGAAATACCGCTAGCGAAGGAGGGAAGGGTCCCGTGCACACGTTGCTGTACGTCTGCCTCGACGGTCTCGGCGATGACCCGATCCCCGAGTTCGACGGGCGAACACCCCTGGAGGCCGCCGACACGCCCCACCTCGACGCGCTCGCCCAGCGCGGCAGGACCGGCTCGGTCATCACGGTTGGCGAAGGCATCGCCCCCGAATCCGATATCGGGGTCTTCGGCATCCTCGGGTACGCACCGCAGGATGAGCATCCGGGCCGAGGCATCCTCGAAGCGTTGGGCATCGGGATGGACGTGCGAGACGGAGATCTCGCCTATCGCATCAACTTCGCGACCGGGGCGGGATCGGAGATCATCGACCGACGGGTCGGCCGCGACCTGTCCTCGGACGAGTCGCAGGCGCTGGCCACCGAAGTCAACGAACGGCTCGAGCTGCCAGGTGCCTCCTTCGAGCTCGAAGCGACGATCGAACACCGAGGGGCCTTGGTGATCAGAACCAGCGACGGTTCCCCACTCTCGGCGAACGTCACCAATACCGACCCTGCGTATCGGCGCGAGGGCCACCTCGGCGTCGCCCTCGAGACCTTCGACCCCATCGTGGTGACGGCCGAGCCGCTGGAGGCGACCGATGCAGCACGCCACGCGGCAGAGCTCACCAACCTGTTCGTCGAGGGTTCCGCCCGCATCATGGACATCTCCGAGGTCAACTCGAAGCGGCGCGCTCGAGGTCAGCTGCCTGGCAACCTGATCCTCACCCGGGACGGTGGCGATCACCTCCCCAGGCTGCAACCGATCGCTGAACGCTTCGGCATGCCCTTCGGCTGCTTCGTCGAGATGCCCGTCGAGCGGGGAATCTCGATCGCGCTGGGCATGCATCCCGTCGATGCACCACGCCTGGACGCCATCGGCTTCGGACCACTCGCCGAGGAGCGGTACGCCGAGTGGGCGAGCCTGGCCGCCGATGCGCTCGAGGGCTACCAGGCGCTCTACATCCACATCAAAGGTCCGGATGTGCCCGCCCACGACGGCCGAGCGATGGACAAGCGCGACGTGATCACTGCGATCGACCGAGCGTTCTTCGGGGAGGTCCTGCCCCGCCTAGGCGAGCGGACCGTGGTAGCGGTCACCGCCGATCACGCGACGTCGTGTGTGCGCAAAGCTCACACCGCCGATCCAGTCCCCTTGGTCGTGACCGGGGGACCGGTTCGCCCCGACGGTACGGCGTCCTTCGGGGAACAAACGTGCAGGGACGGTTCCCTGGGCTTGCTCCTCGGCCCCCAGATCATGCCCGAGTTGACGGCGATCATCGCTTCCTAGAAGGGAATCTCTCGGGGTCGCATCGTCGTATACTCCTGCGGGCGATTCCGTCGGTCACTGATCGGCGGAACCGGGGACCATCGGTGCAGCAGCTTTGAGAGAGGGGCGGCGTGTCGCAGACCCACCTCGAGCCCGAAACCGTTGACGAGGACGCGACCTTCTCCGAGCCCGTTCCTGCCTCGGACATCATCGGGCGCTCACCGGGGCAGATCTTCTGGCGACGCTTCCGTAAGGACAAGCTGGCATTCGTCGGGGTATTCATCCTGATCATCATCGTGCTTCTGGCCTTCGCAGCCCCGCTGTTCGCCAAGCTCGTGGATCACCCCGTCAACTCTCAGTACGTGTTCGAGATGACCACCGACTTGGGTGTTCCGCTTGGACCTACGAGGAGCAACCAAGCCGGAACGTTCATCTTCGGTGCCGACGGCAATGCGAGGGATCTGTTCATCCGCGTGCTCTACGGTGCACAGACGTCGTTGATCGTGGCGCTCACGGCGACAGGTATCGAACTGCTCCTGGGCGTCACCCTGGGGATCATGGCCGGCTTCTATCGGGGCAAGGTTGACACCTTCATCTCAGGCCTCACCGATGTCTTCTTCTGCCTTCCCGTCCTACTCCTCATGTTGGGCATCGTGGCGGCGTGTGGCGCGCAGGCGCCAGGACAGGAATGTCTGGGGGGTCTCTTGCAGCCCGGCAGGGGCCTGGTGGCCTTCGTCATCGGGATCTTCGGCTGGCCGTACCTTGCCCGCATCATGCGGGGCCAGGTGCTCTCGATCCGTGAGAAGGAATTCATCGAGGCTTCCCGATCCTTAGGGGCCTCGAACCGCCGGATCATGTTCAAGGAGATCCTGCCCAACGTCTTAGCGCCGATCATCGTGTACACGACGCTGATCATCCCTACCAACATCTTGATCGAGGCATCACTGTCATTCCTGGGGATCGGGGTGCCACCGTCGATCCCGTCCTGGGGGGCGGCGCTCAACGAGGCGACGTCGTACTACCGAGTGGCGTGGTGGATGATGCTGTTCCCGGGGTTGTTCCTGTTCGCGACGACGCTGGCGTTCAACCTCGTCGGCGATGGATTGCGTGACGCGTTCGATCCCAAGACGGCCTGAGATGCGTACACGGAACGTAAGGAAAGAACTGTCCGAGATCGGCAAGAACTGAAGGGGGCACGATGAGTAGGAAGCTTCGATACGTTGCGGTCATCGCCGTTCTGGCGACCTTCGCGGCCGCGTGCGGCGGCAATGGCGACAGCGACAGCGCGACGCCGGGTGGAGACACCGGGGCGGAACCTGTCGCAGGAGGGACCCTCCGGGGAGCATTCGATGGTGGGTCCGACTTCTTCTGGGCCATGAATCCCACCGCCGAGTACTACTCGGTGTCATGGGAATTCCTTCGCGGTGGACTTGCCCGCACGCTGCTCTCCTACAACGGGAAGCCTGCGGCCGACGGGGGCAACGAAACCCTGCCCGACCTCGCCGCGGATCAGCCCGTCGTCTCCGACGATGGACTGACGTACACGTTCACGCTGAAGGACGGGATCATGTTCGGCGATCCGCTGAATCGTGAGATCACCGCTGATGACTTCGTGACCACCTTCACGAGACTCGCCGAACCCGAAGCTGCGTCTGGAGCCGGGTATCAGTTCTACTACTCGGGAGTGATCGAGGGGTTCGCGGAAGCGCTCGATGACGAGAAGGTCACCGAGGTCAGCGGCGTCACGGCGGTCGATGACAAGACCCTGGAGATCAAGCTCGAGAAGCCACTGGGAGCGTTCCCCTTCCTGGTCGCGATGCCGGCGACCGCACCGCTGCCGGCCGAACTCGTCAAGACGCACCCGAAGGACATCGGCCAATTCCTGGTCTCGTCCGGTCCCTACCAATGGGAAGGGATGGAGGGGATCGACCTCGGCAGCGACGAGCCGCCCACGGGCATGCAGGTCGGTAAGTCATACGTGTTGGTCCGCAACCCAGCATGGGATCAGTCGACGGACGACCTCCGCCCCGCCTACCTCGATCGGATCGAGGTGCAGGTCGGTGGCGAGATCCAAGACCTGCTCGACAAGGTGAACAAGGGCTCGCTCGACATCTGCTTCACGTGCCTCGGCACAGCGACGACCCTGCAGCAGTACCACGCAGACCCGGAACTCGAGGGCAGGATCAGGGTCGATCCGTCCGACGGCATCACCTACACGGGCCTGAACCTGTTCCAGGCGCCGATGGACGACATCCACATCCGCAAGGCGGTCAACTGGGTCATCGACCGGGCAGCCTTGCTCCGTCTGATCGGTGGTCCTGACCAGGGCGAGATCACGAGCCACTTCATCCCGCCGGCGATGCTCGATGGACTCGGGGCGGACTACGACCCCTATGGCAGCCCCGATAACCGAGGGGACCTGACCAAGGCGCAGGACGAGATGAAGCAGTCGAAGTACGACACGGACCAGGACGGCATGTGCGATGCCCCGGAATGCACGTTCGACGCGTTGACGGTCTCCGATGACGATGACGCGATCAAGACGTTGCAGACGATGGCGGCGTCCATGGAGCAGATCGGTCTGAAGATCAACATCAAGACACTCCAGTACTCGGCCGTCGTGCAGAAGTGCGCCACGATGGCTGCGCACCAAGCCTTCTGCCAGGCAAGTTGGGGCAAGGACTTCGCCAGTGCCTTCACCTACTTCGATCCGCTGCTCGACGGTGGGGAGAACGGGTCGAACTACGCCTTCATGGGTACGACCGAAGAAGCCCTCAAGGAAGCCGGGTACGAAGTACCGGCCGACGGGATCCCCAGCATCGCCGACCAGATCGACGAGTGCTGGGCGCTGGACCTGAGTGAGGCCAACCAGTGCTGGGCCGACCTGGACAAGTACGTGATGGAAGAGGTCGTGCCCGTCGTGCCTCGACGGTTCTCGAACAACATCGACATCCTCGGAGCCGCGATCGACAATTACTCCTTCGATCAGTTCGCGGGGATGGGTGCCATCGACCACTACTCGCTGGTGAACGGAGGCGCCTGAACCACATCGCTCGGGTTGAAGGAGCGGGACATCCGTCCCGCTCCTTCACGAGCATCGAACGAGAGCGGCGGCACCCATGGGCAGATACCTGATCCGGCGAACGTTGTTCATGCTGCTGGT
>DATDJD010000111.1:0-4572 GCA_036520695.1 Actinomycetota bacterium | reverse complement strand
CTGTGGAAACAGCTCGATCGCCAGGTGCACGTCACCGGCGCCGTGTCGCGCGTCGACGAGGCCGAGTCCGACGAGTACTTCGCGACGCGGCCGCGCGAAGCCCAGCTCGGCGCGTGGGCGTCCCATCAGAGCCAGGTGATCAGCGGCCGTGAGGAGCTCGAAGCCCGCCTGGCCCAGGTCGAGGCACGGTTCCCCGACGCGGTGGACCGGCCATCGCATTGGGGCGGCTTCCGGGTGGCGCCTGACACGATCGAGTTCTGGCAGGGCCGACGCCACCGTTTGCACGACCGGTTCCTCTACTCTGCCGTCGGCGGCGCCGGGTGGACGATCGAGCGGCTTTCCCCGTAGACAGACCCGAGGGCCACCGCCCGGCGATAGGCTGCGCGGTCATGGACACCGACGGGCTCCGACGACGCACCGCCGCCGACATGCCCAGAACGGTAGCCGACCTAGAACGGCTGGTCGCGATCCCCTCGATCGGCTATCCGGGCTACGACCCGGCGGACGTTCGAGCCAGCGCCGAGGCCACCGTCCAGATCCTGCGCGACGCAGGGTGTGCCGACGTCGGCCTGATCGAGCTGGACGGGGGCCACCCCGCCGTGTTCGGACAGATCCCCGGACCTGCCGGGGCGCCCACCCTCTTGCTCTACGCGCACCACGACGTCCAGCCGGAAGGGCCGGCCGACCGCTGGCAGACACCCCCGTTCGAGCCCACGACCCGTGATGGACGCTTGTACGGGCGCGGTGCCGCCGATGACAAGAGCGGGATCGCGATCCACGCTGCCGCGCTGCGGGCGCTGGGTGTACACGAGGGCGCCGAGCTGCCCGTGACGGTCAAGATCCTGGTCGAAGGCGAGGAGGAGTGCTCCACCGAACACCTCCCGGAACTGGTGGAAGGACACGCCGACCTGCTCCGGGCCGACGTGGCGGTGGTCGCCGACGGTGGCAACTATCGCACCGGCGTCCCTACGATCTGTACCAGCGTCCGTGGCATCACCGATTGTCAGGTCACCGTTCGGGTGCTACCCATCGCCCAGCACAGCGGCAGCTTCGGTGGCGCCGTCCCCGATGCCATCACGGCGCTCGCCCGCATGCTCGCGAGCCTGCACGACGACACGGGCGACGTGGCGGTCACCGGCCTCAGCAGCTTCGAGTGGCTGGGCATGCAGGTCCCCGAGGCAGAGCTCCGAGAGGAATCGAGGGTGCTCGAATCGGTGCAGATGATGGGCACCGGCACGCTCGCCGACCGCCTCTTCTCCAAGCCTGCCATCTCTGTGGTCGGGTTCGATGCCCCTCGCGTAGACGAGTCCTCGAACCAGATCGTGCCCGAGGCGAAGGCGCGGGTGTCGCTGCGACTTGCCCCCGGCGATGACCCCGGCGCGGCCCGTGACGCGCTCGTCGCGCACCTGCACGCCGCTGCACCGTGGGGCGTGCAGGTCGAGATCGACACCAATGAAGCAGGCATGGGCTACCTGGTCGACACCACCACGGCGGCCTACGCCGCTGGCCGTGACGCGCTCGCCGAAGCCTTCGACCACGACGTGGTGGAAGTGGGGAGCGGCGGCTCCATCCCTTTGGTCCCGATGCTCGCCCAGGCCTTCCCTGGTATCGCCGTCTTGATCGTGGGTGTCAGCGATGAGCGTTCCAACCCCCATTCGTTGGACGAGAGCGTGGACCTCGCCGACCTGGAACGCATGGTCCTTGCCGAAGCGCTGATGATCCAAAACCTCGGCGCCCGTGTCGTGGCGACCGCATGATCGTTGGAGGTGGTCCCGGGAGCCTGTGCTCACGCCGGTGCTAGGTTGACGTCATGAGTCTCGAACCCGACGACACCTCGCCGCCCGCCGACACCGTGGTCCAAGCGGTCCCTGCGACCGACCGCTCACAGGAAACGATCAACGAGCCCGCGAAACTGCTGCGGATCGCCAGCATGGTGCGTCAGTTGCTGGACGAGACACGGCAGACCTCGCTGGACGAAGCGGGCCGGCGGAGGCTCGCCGACATCTATCAACGGGCGGTGGGCGAACTCTCAGAGGTCCTTTCGGAAGATCTTCGCGATGAGCTCGGTGACCTGGCGCCCCCGCTCGACGGCGTGCCGTCCGAGTCGGAGATCCGCATCGCGCAAGCCCAGTTGGTCGGCTGGCTCGAGGGACTGTTCCACGGGATCCAGGCGGCGATGTTCTCCCAGCAGGCCGCCGCCCGCCAGCAGTTCGAGGAACTTCGACGTCGCGGGCTTCCAGGCGGACAAGATCCAGGGATGGATGTTCCCGCCGACGGCACCCAAGACGGCGCGACCCGGGGCGGCCAGTACCTGTAGACGCGGCTACTCGCCGGGAACCTCCATCTCACGGGCCGTGACGGCCCCACGCCGCGAGGCCGATCCCCCGCCTGCGAGCCGTTGCGCCAGATAGACCGGAACCAGCGAGAGCAACATCACGAGCGCGGCGACCGCATTGGCCTCAGGGCGGTTCCTAGGGAGTCTGATCGCATTGAAGATCCATTTCGGCAGCGTGATCTCCGAGCCCGACACGAAGTTCGTGACGATGATCTCGTCGAAGGACAGCGCGAATGCGAGCAGCCCGCCCGCGACCAACGCCGTGGCGATCGCGGGAAGGGTGATCCTTCGGAACGTCTGCCACCCGTCGGCACCGAGGTCCATGCTGGCTTCGACCAATGAGGTAGGTGTCCGACGCAGCCGAGCGACCACGTTGTTGAACACCACCACGATGCAGAACGTGGCATGGCCGATCATGATCGTCCACAAGCTGAAGCTGATGCCGACCGAGTTGATCCCGGTCCGAAGAGCCATGGCGGTGATGATGCCCGGCAGCGCGATCGGCAACACCAGGAGGAACGAAACCGCCTGACGCCCGAAGAACCGATAGCGATGCACCGCGAACGCCGCCAGGCTGCCCAGGACCAACGCGATAGCGGTCGTCACCGAGGCCACCTTGATGGAGTTCAAGAATGCCGCTCTCATGCTGGCATCGCCGAAGGCCAGCGAGAACCACTTCGTCGTGAACCCTTTGGGGGGCCACACCTGCGCGACGCTGTCGTTGAACGCGTAGATCACCACCACGGCGAGCGGCACGTACAAGAAGATCAACGTGAGCACCGTCCCGAGCCTGATCGCGAAGCGGGTCCCCTTGGATTCCATCGTCACAGAGCCTCGAAGGCACCGAGCTTGCGCGCGATCGCCAGGTAGACGGCCATGATCGCGACCGGGACCATCGCGAACGCCGCAGCGAACGGGATGTTGTTCGCGATCCCCACGTTGTCGTAGATCACATTGCCGATGAACTTGGTGTTGCCCACCAGGATCGGGGCGATGTAGTCGCCCAGCGTGAGCGAGAACGAGAAGATCGACCCCGCGACGATGCCCGGCAAGGCGAGCGGCCAGACCACGCGGCGGAACGTCGTCCACCCTCTCGCGCCGAGGTCACTGGACGCTTCGAGGTAGGAGTCGGGAAGTCGCTCGAGGGCGGCGTAGATCGGCAGGACGACGAACGGCAGCCACAGGTAGGTGAAGGTCAGGCCGATCGACCACAACGAGTTGCCGATCCCCGGCGAGGGGATCCCGAGCCCGTCGAGCACCCACTCGAACAGACCCCCGGGCGCCGTGATCGTCTGCCAGGCGAACGCCCGGATGAGATAGCTAGTCCACAGTGGCACCACCACCGCCACCAGGATCAGCGATCGAACCCGCGGCCTGGCCATGCGGGCCGCGAAGTAAGCGATCGGCATCGCAAGGACGATATCGGCGACGGTGACGATGCCCGCGATCCAGACCGTCCGGATCGTGATCGTGCGGTAGACGGGCGTTTCCCACAGGATCTTGAAGTTCTGGAGGCCCCAATCGTGGACGATCTGGCCGGTGAAGACGTCGACCTTCCAGAAGGCGTTCACCAACAGCAGTGCCAGGGACCCGAGGTAGAACACCAACAACCACGCCAGGGGTGGCGTGAGGGTCAGGCCGAGCTTGGCGCGGGGGTGGCGGAACAGCACCGCCTGGAAGGGGTGCCGCTTCGCGTTCGGGCCTTCGAGATCGACGTCAGCCATAGATGAAGGAGGGAGGACGCCCGCCTCGCGGGCGTCCTCCCCAGGAAGGAGCGATCAGGCTCCCCGGATCTCGGTCCACTTCTGCTGCCAGATCGAGTAGTCCTGGCATTCCGTCCGACCATCGCCGCAATCGGCCTGCGGCGTCTTCCACAGTGCGAGGGAGTCCAGGAACGACGCGTCGCCGCAGTACCCGTAGCGAACGGTATCGACCAGTGCAGCCGACCCCTTGCCGTAGGCCTTGTCCAGGCTCTTGCGAAGGACATCGCATGCCTGTTCGTTGCTGGTCGCGGCGCCGTAGTACTCAGCAACCTCTGCTTGCACATCGGCGGTCATCGTCCACTTCATCCACTCGAGCATGCAGTTGGGGTGTGGGGCTTCCTTGGCCAACATCCACGTGTCAGCCCACCCCGTCATCCCTTCGGTGGGCTCGGCCGCGTCGACGGGTGCGTCCAGCTCCGCGTAACTGAGGTTGACCGGCCATGCCGTGCCCGCCACCATCGAGCCGTCGACGAA
>DATDJD010000110.1:0-4065 GCA_036520695.1 Actinomycetota bacterium | reverse complement strand
CAAGAAGCGGCTCCCGCCCAGGCCTGACCGAAAGAAGGTTCCATGACCGAGCACGACGACGATCAGATCACCACCCGGATCCTTGCCCCCAAGAGCACCGCGCAGAGGGTCTCACGACGGCTGTTCCTGCAGGGCGGCGCGGTGGCCATGTTCTCGGGCAGTGTGCTGCTAGCGGCCTGTGGCAGTGACAGCGGCTCCAGCGGCGACTCCCCCAGCGCCACGGCCGGCGGCGGCGGCGTGCCGACCGACCTGGAAGACCAGCTCAACTTCTACCACTGGGCCGAATACGACGACCCGAAGCTGTTCAAGCGGTTCACCGAGGAGTTCGGCCCCGCGACCCAGATCGACATCTATGCATCGAACGAGGAGATGATCCAGAAACTCAACGCCGCCCAGGGCACCAGCGGCTACGACATCGTGGTGCCGACGGGCGTCTACATCCCGCAGATGGTGAGCCTGGGCCTGCTCGCCGAGATGGACCTCGGAAAGCTCCCGAACTTCACGAACATCGAGAAGCAGTACACGAACCAGCCGTGGGACCCGAACAACGCGCACTCGGTGTGCAAGGACTGGGGATCCACGGGCTGGATGTGGGACACCGAGGCCATCGACGGCGACATCGCGACCTGGAGCGACTTCATCGCGGCAGCCGAGGGTCCGGCCAGCGGCAACACGTCCGTCCTGGACACCCCGGCCAACCTCTGTGGCATCTACTTCTGGGCCAACGGCATCAACTGGACGACCACGGACACCGCAGACTTGGACGCCTGTCAGGAGTTCACGGTCAACGAGCTGGCTCCCCACGTCAAGGCGTTCGATTCCTACCCCGGCATCGCGCTGACCGAAGGGAAGTACGCGCTCAGCCAGGCCTGGAACGGAGACGCGCGCTCGGGCTTCCTCGCCGTCGAGAACAAGGACCCCGAGCGCTACAAGTGGGCGCTCGGCGCACCGAAGACCGAACTGTGGATGGACAACTGGTGCATCCTCGCCGAGGCGGAGAACGTGAACGCCGCGTACGCATGGATCAACTTCGTCCTCGATCCGGAGATCTCCACCCTGGACCTGGCCTTCCACGGGTACAACACCGGCATCAAGGGCGTGCAGGAGTTGGCTGAGACCGCCGGTCTCACCTACCTGGACATGGTCTTCTTCGACGAGGCCCAGGTGGCCACGATGGAGGCCGGCGCCGTCAACGAAGCGACCGAGCGGCTGATCCAGATCTGGGACGACGCGAAGGCGAAGGCGGGAGCGTAGCGGTTGAGCGGTCCCGGCCAGGATGTAGCGAGCCTGCCTCAGCCTCCGGTCGCGGAGGCGAGGCGTGGGCGCGGCCTGCACCTTCCCCGGTTCGCCCTCGCGATCCCGGCGTGGCTCCTGTTCCTCTTCTTCTTCGCGGTGCCGGTGCTGTGGATCCTGTATTACTCGTTCGGATACAAGCCCTCGTTCCTGAGCGGTCAGCCCATCGCCACGGACCAGCTTTCCGTATCGCGATATGGCGAGGCGTTGTCGGGCACGTTCTTCTTGACCTTCAAGAACACGTTTCAGATCTCGGTGATCGGCACGTTCCTGTGCCTGGTGATCGGGTTCCCGTTCGCCTATTGGCTGGCGGTGCGTGTCGACCCGAAGTGGCGAGGCCTCCTGCTGGGCCTGGTCATCGTGCCCTTCTGGACCAACTTCTTGGTGCGCACGATCGGTCTGCGTATCTGGATGGGACCGCAGGGACCGATCTCGGGCATCCTGCAGGATCTGGGGATCCTGGGCAGTCCGCTCGACGTGTTGTTCACGAAGTTCGCGGTGCAGGTGGGGGTCGTCTACAACTATCTGCCGTTGATGATCTTGCCGATCTTCGTCGCCCTCGATCGGTTGGACCCCGCCCTTCGAGAGGCCTCGAAGGATCTGGGCGCCGGCCGCTTCAAGACCATGCGACAGGTCACGGTGCCGCTCGCGATGCCTGGCATCATCGCCGGCGCTCTCCTGGTCTTCATCCCGCTCACGGGTGACTACATCACGGCGTCCGTCCTTGGTGGCGCGAAGGGCAACATGGTGGGTCGGATGGTGGCCGACCAATTCCTCACGGCGCAGAACTGGGCCTTGGGATCGGCGATGGCGATGGTGCTCATCGGCATGATCTTGCTGGCCGTGGGGTTGTTCGCGCTCATCGGTCTCGGTCTGCGCGCGTTGGTGCAGCGCAAGCGCCGGGTCGTGCTGGCGGAGGTGCCCGCGTGAGTTCGAAGGCCGCGCCCAGGCGCAACCGCATCGATCCGGTCAACGCAGGGCTGAATATCTGGGCCATCCTGGTGTACGCGTTCCTGTTCCTGCCGATCTTCATCATCGTCGTCTATTCCTTCAACAGCGGGCGAGCATTGGAGAGCTGGGACAGTTTCGGCACCAACTGGTACCGGAGCCTCGTCGACAACCCCGTCATCCGGAAATCGGTCATCACCTCGCTGAAGGTCGCGGTCGGCGCGACGATCATCTCGACGATCCTCGGCTCCCTGGCGGGTATCGCGCTGGCGCGACGACCCGGCAAGTGGGTCATCGTCTTCATGGGCCTGGTCTTCCTGGTGCTCGTGACGCCGGAGATCGTGGACGCGATCGCCCTGCTGATCTGGTACGTGCGCATCAAGGGGCCGTTCGGCCCCGGCTTCTCCGACATCATCGATTCCGACCTCATCAACTACGGACTGATGCGACTGTGGGTAGGCCACGCCCTGTTCTCGACCGCGGTCGTCACGCTGATCGTGCGCGCTCGACTGGCAGGGTTCGACGAGTCGCTCGAGGAAGCCGCCGCCGACCTCTACGCCCCGCCCGGACGCCGGTTCCGTCAGATCACGTTGCCGCTGATGATGCCCGCGGTACTCGCGGGGGCCTTGCTCGCGTTCAGCCTGTCGCTCGACAACACGATCATCTCCACGTTCGTGGCGGTCGCCGGCTCCTCACCGTGGCCCGTCTACGTCTTCAGCGCGCTCCGCGCGGTGCTCCGGCCAGAGGTCGCCGCGATCTCGACGATCATGTTGCTCCTCACGCTGTTCGCGCTCTCCATCGTCGCCATCGTGCTGAAGCGCAGTGGTGACTCCGCCGAAGAGGTTGCCAAGACCATCACCGGCGCCGGCTAGATGCACCTGAACCCCACCGAGGACGACCGCCTCCGCGTCTTCACGGTGGCTCAGCTCGCCCGTGCGACCCTGGCTCGAGGGTTGTCCTTGAACGCGCCCGAAGCCATCGCGCTCGTCTGCGACGAGATGCACATGGCGGCGCGAGCCAGTGGCACCTTCGACGGCGTCATGTCTGCAGGACGGGCTGCGCTGACCGAGGACCAGGTGATGGAGGGGGTCGCCGACCTGGTGCCGGAGATCCGTGTCGAAGTCCTCCTGGACGAAGGCACACGACTGCTGGTCGTACCGCAGCCGTTCGGTCGTGGATCGCCCGACGGGCCAGGCGGGATCCGGTTCGCCGACGGCGACGTCGCACTCGTGCCTGATCGGGAACGGCTCCGCATGTCGGTCACCAACGCCGGGGTACGGCCCGTTCGGATCTCCTCGCACTACCCGTTCTGGCAGGTGAACCCGTCGCTCGAGTTCGACCGAGGACAGGCCGAAGGGTTCCGCCTGGACCTTCCGGCCGGGGACTCGCTTCGTTGGGCGCCGGGCGAAACCCGCGAGGTCGAACTGGTCGCCTACGGTGGCGGCGATCGCTGATGCCCACCTCGATCAGCCGGGAAGAGCACGCACGCCGCCACGGCCCGACCGCCGGCGATCGGATCCGCCTGGGCGATACCGACCTCTGGATCCGTGTCGAGGAGGATCTCACCGAGCCCGCCGACCAGGCGCTGTGGGGCTACGCCAAGAACCTGCGGTCCCGCATGACCCAGCACGACGCCGCCACCAGAGAGAGCGAGCTGGACGCGGTCGTCGCGAGTGCCGTCGTCGTCGATCCCCTCTTGGGCGTGGTGAAGGCCGACCTGGGGATCAAGGACGGACGTGTCGTGGGTGTGGGCCGCGCGGGCAACCCCGATATCACCGACGGTGTCGACCTGACGATCGGCCCAGGCACGTGGCCGATCCCCTG
>DATDJD010000109.1:0-3036 GCA_036520695.1 Actinomycetota bacterium | reverse complement strand
CGACCGGTAGGCAGCCGATGCGCGAACGTCCCCGATCGGCGCCGAACCTGCGGCTGCAGCGGCTGCAGCGTTCGCGATCGCGTCCTCACCACCATCGGAACCGACGAGCGCCTGTTCAGCCTCGCCGACCCGGCGGATCGTGGGCGCGAGCGCCGTGATCGCGATGCGGGCGTCGGTGACCGTTGCGCCGTCCAGCGTCACGGCGGCGGTGGCACCGACGACCGCGATCTCCATCTGGCGCCGGTACTCCAGGCGCACGTAGGCCGACCCCATGCCGGGGGTAGGTGCAGGCACATCGACAGCGACGAGCAACTCGTCCGGAGCCGCGGTCGTCGAACCAGGACCCGTCCACAGATCTTCGACGGGCACCGACCGTTCACCCGAGCCGGACCGCAGCGTCACGACGGCGCCGAGACACAACAGCGGACCGCCGGTGTCCATCGCCGGCGAGGCGTTCATGACGTTGCCTCCGATCGTGCCGTTGGCGCGCGTCGCGTGCGAACCCACGATCGCCGAAGCATCGGCGAGCGCCGTGAAACTGGATCGGACGACAGGGCTCGCGACGATCGCTTCGTGGGTCGTGAGCGCCCCCATGTGCAGACCACCATCGGTCGAGGTCAAACCGACGAGCGCCTCGATCCGGTCGATCGCCACGACGGCCTCGGGCAACGGGGCTTTGCCCTGCCGAGCCCCCACGACGAGGTCGGTGCCGCCTGCGACCGGCCGCGCACCGGCGCCGAGCGCGGCGATCGCTTCGTCGATCGTGCCCGCGGACGTGAACGACCGTGTCATGACTCCACCCCGGCGTCCGCCTCGTGGATCGCCGACCACACGCGCTCAGGCGTCATGGGCATCTGCCGCACCTGGGTGCCGAGCACCTTCGTGATGGCGTTCGCGATGGCCCCTGCCGTCGGCACCTGTGGTGGTTCTCCCACGCCCTTCGAGCCGCGTGGGCCGGCATCCTTCGTGGGGGTCTGGATCCAATCCACCTCGATCGCGGGCGCATCGGCGCAGGTCACGAGCTTGTAGTCGAGCAGCGCAGGGTTGCGCTGCCTGCCCTCGTCGTCGAGCATCGTGCCCTCGCTGAGCGCGAGTCCGACGCCCATCACGACCCCGCCGGTGACCTGCCCGTCGGCGCCCTTGCGGTTGAGGATCACGCCCGAATCGTGCGCCGCGGCGATCTTGAGCACCCGCACGACCCCGGTGGCACGGTCGACCTTGACGTGCGCAGCCTGCGTGATGAGCTGGGGCGCGAGGAACGTCTCGTTGCCGAGCCGGCCCACACACCCACCGGTGTCACCCGTGGGGGCGTCGGGCACATCGCCAGAGCCCTTCCCATGGATCGTGCCCGCGCCCGCGAGGTCGCCGATCGATACCGATCGTTCGGGGGAACCTTTGACCCGGACGGTACCGGCGACGAGTTCGAGATCCTCACGGTCGACCTCGAGTTCGTCGGCCGCTGCGTCGAGCAACTGGTCGCGCACGTCGGCTGCTGCACCCAGGACGGCACGCCCGCTGTTGAACGTGGTCTGGGACCCGCACGAGCCCATGTCCCAGTTCGCCGCCGCGGTGTCCTGATACAGGATCGTGAAGTTCTCCGGCTCCATGCCGAGTTCTTCGGCGACGAACATCGGCATCGCCATAACGGCGCCGCTGCCGTTCTCCTGGGCACCGGTCACGATCGTGCCGCTGCCGTCGGCGTTGATGTGGATGTAGGCGCCCGACGGCGCCGGCATGCACGGCCACCATCCGACCGCGATCCCTATCGCTTCGTCCTCGGGCAGTTCGCGCTCGTAGTCGATCATCTCGACGGCGCGCTCCAGGGTCTGCTTCATGCCGATCTCGTCGAAGATCTGCCGGGTGGGACCCTCGGCGCCGGTTTCGATCAGTGTGCGTCGGCGGAACTCGACGGGGTCCAGGTCGATCGCGCGGGCGACCTCGTCCATGTGCTGTTCGAGGCCCCAGCAGACCTGCGGCGCGGTGGGCGCGCGTACCGAGCCCGAGGGCTGGTTGTTCGTGTAGTTGAGATGCGCCTCGACGAACACGTGCTCGATCACGTACGGGCCGCAGGCGTGCATCGCCGCCATCTGTCCGAGGAAGCCGCCTTCGCCGCAGTACGCGCCCTTGTCCAAGACCAGGCGCGCCTTGCGCGCGACGATGCGTCCGTCGCGCATCACGCCGGTCTCGAACTCCATCACGATGCCCTCACGGCGCTGCGCGATCGCGACGAACTCTTCGCGCCGGCTGAACACCAGCTTCACCGGCCGCCCTGCGGCACGCGCGAGCGCGGCAACCTGGGCCTCGAAGTGCAGATCGCACTTGGCACCGAACCCGCCGCCCAGGAGCGGTACCACGATGCGCACGTTCGCTTCGGGTACCTGCAGCGTCTGCGCCACCCCGGCACGGGCCGCGTACGGCACTTGGGTCGAGGACCAGATCGTGACCTCATCACCCTGCCACTGCGCGACGACGGCGCGCGGTTCGATGGGCACTCCCTGGGAGGCGTCAGAGACGTACCGACCCTTGACGACCACGTCGGCTTCCACCATGGCCGAGTCGGCGTCACCCTTCTCGATCGTGCTGTACGCCATCGTGTTGCCGTTCGCGACGATGTTCTCGTCCTTCTCGTAGCCGTCGAGTTCGGGGTGGATCAGTGGTGCGCCCGGTTCCATGGCGGCGACGAAGTCACTCACGGCGGGCAGCGGTTCGTAGTCGACCTCGATCAACCGGACGGCCTCGGTCGCGATGTCCTCGGTCAGGGCCGCGACGCCGGCGACGATCTCACCTTCGAAACGGACGACGTCTTTCGCGAACAGCGTTCGGTCGAGCACGAATCCGCCGAACCGCACATCGGGAAGGTCTGCTTGGGTCACGACCGCGACGACGCCTGGCAGCGCCTTGGCCTTCGACGTGTCGATCCGCGTGATGCGGGCGTGCGGATGATCGGCGTATCGGAACTTCGCATGGGCTTGGCCGGTGAGGGTCAAGTCGGCCGTGTAGCGCCCTGAGCCGGTGACCTTCTCCTTGCCGTCGGAC
>DATDJD010000108.1:0-8318 GCA_036520695.1 Actinomycetota bacterium | reverse complement strand
AGCAGGGTGCCGGTGGTGCTGTACTTCTCGACCTTGTTGTTGGTGCTCGAGACGTAGACGTTGCCGGCTGCGTCGACCGCCACACCGCGTGGGGCGTTGATGAGCCCGCCCCCGGTCCAGTTGTGCAGCACGGTCCCAGCCGAGTTGATGTGCACGATCCGGTTGTTGCCCGTGTCGGCGACCCAGTAGGTGCCGTCGGCGGCGATCGCGACCTGGTGGGGCCGAAGGAACTGCGTCTGGCCCGTGGGCGGCTTGATCTTGGACTGGAACACACCGTTGGAGTTGAAGACGTCGATTCGGTTGTTCTCAGAATCCATGACCACGACGTTGCCGTTGGGTGCCACGGTGACGCCCCGCGGGAAGATCAGCGAGCCGTCCTTGGAGCTGTAGCCGCCGAACTCCAGCTGGAACACACCGGCCGCGTTGAACTTCTGGATGCGGTGGTTGAACCAGTCGACGGCGTACATCGAGCCGTCGGGCGCGTACGCCACGTCGAAGGCCCCGTTGAACCCGCCGTTCGCGGGCCGCGTACCGCCGATCGTGGCCGAGAAGAACGGCTTGCCCTGGGCGTTCACATTGAACTGCTGGATGCGGTAGTTGAAGGTGTCGCAGACGTCCACCTTGGCGCCGTCCATGAACACGCAGTGCGCCGAGCGGAACTGTGCACCACTGCCCTGGCCGAAGGTGCCCGCCTGGCCGATGAACGTGCCGTTGTTGCTGTGGCGCTTCAGCCGGTTGTTGCCGGCGTCGGCGATCCACAAGCCGCCGTTCCCGTCGCTGGTCAGTGAGCGCGGCGCCTGGAACTGCGCGTTGCCTCCGCCCGCGGTGCCGAAGGCCAGCAGGCATGCGCCGGTCGTGGGGTTGAGGCGCACGATGCGGTCGCGGTCGGTGTCGGCGACGTAGATGTTGCCGTCCGAACCCACGCCGACGTCACGGGGACGGCTGAACGTCGTGCCCGAGCACGTGGTCTGTGTCCACAGCACCGAGCCATCGGTCTTGCTGATCTTCTGAACGCGGTTGTTGTAGGTGTCGGCGACGTACACACCGGTCGCGTCGTTGGCGAGCCCGTACGGCGTCGCGAAGGCGCTGGTGCCGCCGAAGGTGCTCTCGATCGTGCCGGTCTTCGTCATCTTCACGATCTGACTGTCGGAGGTGTCGGCGACCCACAGCGAGTTGCCGTCCGTGACGTCGAACTCCAGGTCGCGGGGGTCGTTCCACCCGTTCGTGACGTCGCTGATCGTGGACTGCACGCCGGCCGAGGTGATCTTCACGATGCGGCTGCCGCCAGAGTCGGCGATGTAGCGGTCACCGTTCGTGTCGGTGGCGCCACCGGCCGGGTACAGCGGGGCGATGCCGCCGCTGTTCGAGACCTGGCGGGTGTAGGTGGCGTTGAGGGTGGGGCCGGTGGTACCGCCGGCCTGCACGCTGAAGAGCTTCGTTGGCTTGGGGGTCGGGGCCACGTTGCCCGCGGCGTCGCTCGCATCGGCCTGCAGGCTGTAGCTGCCGGCCGTGGTGGGGGGCGTCCAGTTGTAGGACCACGTGGTGCTCGTGCCGTTAGGTGTCCCGAGCGTGGCGGTCTGCTGTTGGAAGGCACCCCACGTGCCGTTCGAACGCCACCAGTTGGAGCCGTTCGGGCGTCCCCGGTCCTTGATCGCGATCTTCACGGTCGCGATACCGACGTTGTCGGCAGCCGTGCCGCTGAACGCGATCGGGCCGTTCGGGAACACCTGGTTCGTGGTGGGCACCGAGATGACGGCGGTGGGCGCGGTCGTGTCGGTGGGCCCTCCTTGTGATACCGAGAACAACACCGTGGGCTTCGGTGCGGTGGTGACGTTCAGGGCGGCGTCCGAGGCCTCGGCGAGCACGCTGTAGGAGCCGGTGCTCGGCGGGGTCCAGTTGTAGGTCCAGTTCGTGCTCGTGCCGCCGGGCGTGCCCAGGGTCACCGTCTGCAGTTGATAGGCACCCCAGGTACCACCGGTACGCCACCAGTTCTGGCCCGCGGGACGCGCGGTGTCCTTGATGGCCACCCTCACCGACGAGACCCCGACGTTGTCGGTGGCGGTACCGCTGAAGGTGATCGGGGCGTTGGGGAACACCTGGCTGCCGGAAGGCACGGTGATCGCCGCCGTGGGGGCGGTCGTGTCGGGACCTGCTGCACCGGTGTCGAAGATCTGCACCCGGTTGTTGAAGGTGTCGGCGACGTACAGCTTGTTCGCCGAGACCGCGAGCGAGTGCGGCAAGTTGAACTGCATGTTCCCGGTACCGGCACCGCCGAACCCATCGCCGAGGTTCGCTAGGTTGGCGGACAGGTGCACGATCTCGTTGTCGTTGGTGTCGGCCACCCACAACGTGCCGTCGGGCGCGAGCGCGATGCCCTGGGGACCATCGAGCCCGGTCGAGTAGGACGCCACGAAGGTCCCGTTGAGCGTCAGCTTCTGCACCCGGTTGTTGTCGGTGTCGGCGACGAAGACGTTGGTCGCTGACACGGCCACTCCCTGCGGGTGGTTGAACTGGTTGGTGCCTGATCCCGCGGTGGTACCACCGATCGCTGTGAAGGTGGCTTCGTTGTTGCCGGTCGGTGGCGTGAAGTACTGGATCCGGTTGTTGTTCGTATCGGCGACGTAGACGTCCCCGTTCGGGGCGACGTCGAGGTCTTCGATGTAGTTGAACTTGCCGACCGCGCTGCCGCTCGCGGGGTTGGCCGGGTACTCCTTGGGCGCGGGAGACGATGCCAGGTTCGCGGGCCACCTCTGGACCTGGTCGCCGCGCGTGTCACCGGCCCACACGGTGCCGTCCGCTCCGACGGCGATCGCTTCGGGCCATGAGAGCTTGCCTGGACTGGTGCCGCGCGATCCGGCCTGCGAGATGAAAGCACCGGCCGAGTTGAAGCGCTGCATCCGTTGGTTGAGGCGGTCCATCACATACACGTCGCCGTTGGGCGCGGTCGCGACACCGAAGGCCTGCGCGAACCCGGGGGCGGGTGCCGCCGCCAGTTCGATCTCACGGATGGGGTCGCCGTCGGCTTCCCACACCTGCATGCCGTTGCCCCAGAAGTCGGCGGTGATCAGCTCACCGGTCTCGGTGACGACGACGCGGCGCAGCGTGTCGATGTAGCCGAAGTCCGCGGGCGGGTCGGCGCACGGTTCTGGGGTCTCGGGGCAGTCGCCGCCGATGTTCTCGACGAAGACCGGTGACGGTCCGGCGATGTTCCAGACCTGGACCTTGTTGTGGCCCGTGTCTGAGACGTAAGCGAGCGTCCCGTCGAGGCTGAAGTCGACGTTGTACGGGAAGTTGAGCTGACCGTCACCGCTGCCGGGACCGCCGAGCGTGATCGCGGGGCTGTTCGTCCAGACGCCCGCACCCGTGACGTCGAAGGCTTTGATGTAGTGGTGGTCGTAGTCCGACACCCAGATGCGTCCATCGGGACCGCGGGTGGCGTCGCGCGGCGCGTCGATCCCCAGTGTGGTGACCCCGGGCGGCGAGGTCCATGCCCAGTTGCTGTTGCCTTCGAATGCCTTGATCAGGTCTTGGCCGGTGGAGGCCACCAGGAGGCGGTCGTTCGTTGCGTCCCACGTGACGCCGATGGGGGTGTTGAGACAGGTGTTGCAGGTGCCGGTGCCACCCTGCGTCCAGCGCCACACGCCGGCCGAGGTGAAGGACTGCACCCGGTTGTTGCCGGCGTCCGCGATGTAGATGTTGCCGACTTCGTCGACGGCGGCGTCACGAGGGCTGTCGAACTGACCGTTGCCTGTTCCGTGGCTCCCGAACTCGCCCAGCTTCGTCCCGGTGATGCTGTAGAACTGCACCTTGTCCAGGCCGGTGTCGGCGACGATGATGCGGTCGTTGACGTCGTCCCATTCCAGGCCGGAGGGGTACATCGCCGCGATCGAAGGCCCCGCCAAGGTGCCGGTGTAGGTCACGGCAGCAGACGCCTGGCCGACAGGGATCGCCACCAACAGGGTGACGGTCGTCAGCAGGACGGGCAACGCCGAACGGCGTAGGGGGCTTCGCATGGAGCTATCCTCTCTTACGGCGTGGGGGACTGGCTTCGGCCGTTCGGCTCATACTTTCGATGTAGTCGTATCGGCCCAATGGGGCTTCAAGGAGTTGTTCGAGCCGCGCGACGTCTTGGATTCCCAGATCGTCGCGAAATGCCTCTTTACGGCCGGCATCGAAGCGATATCGCTCGAAACCGGCGTCGAACGTGTCATTCCAGCTGAGATCGAGGAACTCCAGGGCACTCTCGAGGGTGGTCTTGGGGGAAGCCACGAAATCTTCGTACCGGATCTCGAGCCAGCGGTCCTCGGGGATCTGGCGGCGGGCCAGCTCGAATGCTTCGATCAGCAACTTCCACTGCAGTCCGGCGAGCACGGCGAAGGAGCGGTCCGAGTCTTCCCAGGCTTTACGGTCTGCCTCGGACAACGGTCCCCAGCCCCAGCTGTCGGGTCCTTCGAAGCCGCGCCACCACGGCATCTGCACGAAGGAGTTGGCGACGGCGCGCCCATCGCGCACCACGTGGACGAACTTCGCGCGGGGGAAGATGCGGTCGAGGAACCCCGACCGCGGCCAGCCAGTGAACTTGTGCAGGAACATCGGCTTGCCCTGCACCGTCGCGCGGGACTCGAAGAACGAACGCGTGCGCCGATCGAGCCATGGGGTGACGTCTTCGGCGAGCAGGTCGCGACATGGCGTCGAGAGTTCGGTGGAGATGCTGCGCTCCAGGGCTCGGTAGCCCTCGGACGGCGCGAACCGCAGGCGCCCCTTCCGCGTGAACCGGTCGGGCACCTGTCTGTACAGGTCGTTGTTCCACCGTCCTGCCTGCACCGGCAGCGGGAAACGATCCTCGACGTTGCTGAGGAACCCGATGTCTGGGTGGCGAGCGAGTACTTCATGCACGAGCGTCGAGCCGCACCGGCCGGTCCCCAAGACGAACGCGAACTCAGCGGTCATAGCCGTGCCGTTCCAACAGTTCGCTCTGGATACCGGTGATCGTGTCGATCGCGGCGGGCTCGAGGGCCTGCTGCCACGACTCGTTGCGGTTGGGGAAGCTCAGGGCTCGCACCGACCGGCTCCACCCATCACTGGGCGCGAACCCGCCGAACGACGCCATGCGCTCGAGCGCATCGTGGGGATCGGTGACGAATGATTCGTAGGACAACCGGAGCACACGGGACGGATCGAGCGTCGCGAGCCCGGTGTCCATCGCCTCCATCTCCTCGACCCAGTTGCGAGCGCACAGCTCCCACGGGTCGCGGCCCTCGGCGCGCCACTGCTCGGGCGTGCCGCCGTACCACCACACGGTGCTGGTCTCCCACCAATCGACGCGGGACAAGGAGTAGGCGACGGCGCGGCCGTCGCGGACCAGGGAGATGAATCGCGCCGACGGGAACGTCGCGGCGAGCAATTCGATCCGTCGGTTGTTGGCGATGCGCTTGTTCACCAAGAAGGAGCCCCCGGCGGAACGGCGGATCGCGGCGAAGGCGTCGTGCAAGGCATGGTTAGGCCGGACGTCGCCTTTCGGTTCGTACTGCGAGATTCCGTCCTGCCCGATCCCGCATGCTTCGTACACGGGTTCGCCTTCGACCGGCATGGGGAACAGTCGCTCGTGCAACGGACGCGAGCGTCCGTACACGTAGGCGTTGTCGCCGCCGGAGAACCACACACTGCGGGTCCGCTCGGGCATGCGCCGGGCGATGCGATCGAGTGCACCCAGCGACCAGCGCCGGGGGTAGCGCGCGAGGTAGTTGGAGATGTAGGCGGCCTCCGGGTGCAGGCACAGCACCTTGTAGACGAGGCTCGTGCCCGAGCGCGCTGGCCCCACAAGGAAGACGGGTTGCTCTTCGTCAGCGGCCGGGTCCCGATCCCGGGCCGGGTGATCATGTAGGGACTCGATCGACGATCGCACCTTCTGCTCCAACTGCACACGGACGTTCGCCGCGCACACACGATGACACGACGGTTTGCGCGCAGGAACGGCCCCCCATCGTCCCCACACGAACGTAGTCCATTCTCCCGAGGCTTCCACAGGGTGTCCTCCCCTAAAAGGACTAGATTGGCGACCCCTTTGTGCCTAAGTGATGAAGTTCGCCTCGTGTCAGTCGTTCGACCGAGTGCGAGTGGCTTCCAGCCGGTCGAACAGGGCCGAGCACACCGCGGTGACGGAGGGATCGATATCGGGGTCGGCGGTGCGTGCGGGGCGGTGCGGCTGGGCGCGCACATGGGCGATCAGGTTCGGATCGAAGTCCAGTTCGAGGAACGTCGTGAGGCTCCTCATGGCCGGCTCGGGCTGGGCGATGAATTCGTCGTAGCACGCGAGCGTCACGTCGGCGCGCTCGTCCAGACCCAGGTCGAAGTACAACGAATTCCGAACGAACCAGAAGATGGCGGCACCGGTCTTGGGTGAGACTGCGGAGTAGTCGAAACTTCGGATGAACTCCAGGCGTTCCTCCGTCAAACCTCCTGCCTGCCACATGCCCGCTCCACCGTCTTCAGCGATCGCACGCATCGCGTCCAGGTTGGACGAGCCGAACTTGGTGACCGCCGATCGCACCCTGCCTTCCATGGAGCGGTAGGCCCAGATCGCTCGGCCGGGGCTTGGCGTGCCGAGGGTGTCGAGCAGTTCGCCGACGCGGTGGGAATCGATGATCGGCTTGAACAATGAGTAGCGGTGCCCGCTCTTCAGGACGAGTGAGCGGATCTGGTCGTCGGGTCGCAGGAAGAACCGGTCGAACGCTCGTCCGTCGTTCTCGCTGAACACCTCGAATTCGGGCGAGTGCTCGAGCCCTTGGGTGATCATGTTCGTCCCCGAACGCTGTACGCCCACCAGGAACACGGGGACCGAGTTCGGTGCAACGTGGTGCGCTCGACGCCAACGCCACTTCTTGATAGCCAGAGGAACTCGCTCGAAGGGGTTGAGCTGGTCTTCTTCGATGAGCCGGCGGGTGCCCTGCTCGCGGGCCCAATGGATATGGCGGCCCACACGCCGAGTGAAGCGGTGGACCCCGGATTCCCGTGGCGGACTGGGCTGAGTCACTTCTCAGCGAGTGTACCCGCGAAGGGGCGTGGCCCGTTCGGATGAGCCGAGCGGTCCGTTCGTCTGATGCAACAGGGCAGGTGGCCCGCTATCCTTGGCCGACGTGAGTATCCAGCGATTGCCTCGGGGACCCGACCAGGGGTCTGGCCGTTCCCCTCGATCCCGGTCGACCGGTTCATCCTCGAGCAATCAGGAGGACCAGAGCGAGCTCAGCCAGGATCTCGAACTCCTGTGGAAACAGAAGTGGCTCATCGCCGGCATCGCTGCCCTCATGGTGGCGCTCGCCGCGCTCTTCACATTCACCCGAGTGCCCATCTACACCGCGGTGGCGAAGGTCTTCGTGAAGCCAACGGGGATCAACCTGGGCGATGCGGCTGCCGGCGGCGTCGACAAGCTCGTGAGCTTGCCCACCGAAGCCGAGCTCGCGCAGTCCACGCAGGTCGCGGAGCTCGCCGCGAAGGATCTGGGCGGGGACCCTGCCGAACTCCTCGAACACGTGTCGGTGTCGGTGCCCACCGGGTCGCAGCTCCTGGAAGTCAAGTATTCGGATCCGGACCAGGTCGCGGCTGCAGCGGGGGCCGACGCGTTCGCCGAAGCCTATCTGGAGTTCCGGGGGGTTGAGGCGCAGGAAGATGTCGACGCCGAGGTCGAGCAACTGAACGAGGAGATCGCCGTTTTCCGCAAGGATCTCGCTGCCGCGCCGGATCAGGCGACCCAGGATCAACTCAACAGCCAGATCACCCTCTACCAGCTCCGTATCGCCGATGCATACGGCCTCAACACCGACCCGGGCGATGTGGTGTCGGAGGCCGAGATCCCCACCAGTCCCAGCAGTCCCAACAAGGAGCTGAACCTGGCACTCGGATTGTTCGCCGGTCTCTTCATCGGTGTCGGCGTCGGCCTGCTGCGTGCACGTCTGGGCAGCAAGCTCGAAGGGTCCGAGGACCTCGAGGACATCCTCCAGGTCCCGGTGCTCGCGGTCGTTCCCCGGGTGCGTGCGTGGCGCAATCGATCGGAGCCTCGACTCGAAACGATCTTGGATCCACACGGACCCGCGGCCGAGGCCTACCGCGCCTTGAGGCCGGTCCTGATGGCCGCTGCCGCCGAGCAGGATCTGAAGATCTTCATGGTCGTGTCCCCGAGCTCGGGTGAAGGCAAGACCACGACCGCGTCGAACCTGGCGGTCGTGCTCGCGCAGGCCGAGCAGCGCGTGGCGCTCGTGTCGGCCGACCTGCGTCGCTCCCGAGCACATGAGTTCTTCGGTATCGAAGGTGAGCCCGGGCTC
>DATDJD010000107.1:0-15191 GCA_036520695.1 Actinomycetota bacterium | reverse complement strand
CGTCGAGATCTGGACCGCACCCACGTGGGACAACGGCGAGAACTGGGTCGCGACGCTGCGCCACATCGCGCGGGAAGGGCGCGTCTTCGTGATCGGCGTCACCACGCTCTTGCGGGGGTCCGACGTGCCCGCCGACACACCTGGTCGCGAACTGTGGGGCGACGAGGACGATTGGTGCAACGACGGGTGGTCGGCGATCGTCGACCCCGACGGCCAGCTCTTGGCAGGCCCGCTCGTGGGTGAGGAGGGCATCCTCTACGCCACGATCGACACCGCGCGGCTCCGATCGGAGCGGTACAAGTTCGACCCGGTGGGTCACTACGCTCGGCCCGACGTGTTCCGGCTGACCGTCAACGAGGAGCCCAAGCCAACGGTCGCCGGGTAGTCTGCGCCGCATGGCGGCCACGAAGCAGACCCTCACGCGCGAGAGCCCGATCGAGCAGCGCGCGCCGGTCATCATCGACGTGCTCTCCAAGGCCTACCCCGACGCGCACGTCGCCCTCAACTTCACGAACCCGCTGGAGTGCTTGATCGCCACGATCCTGTCGGCTCAGTGCACCGACGAGAAGGTGAACGAGGTCACCGCCGTGCTGTTCAAGAAGTACCGCTCGCCCGAGGACTACCTGAAGGTTCCCGAAGACGAGTTGAAAGCCGACATCAAGCCCACGGGGTTCTTCAACCAGAAGGCGATCTCGTTGAGGGCCGCGTGCGAACGCATCGTCACGGTGTACGGCGGCCAGGTGCCCGACACCATGGAGGATCTGCAGACCCTGCGTGGGGTCGCACGCAAGACGGCCAACATCGTCATGGGTAACTCGTTCGGCAGGGTCGAGGGCATCGCGGTCGACACCCACGTTCGACGGCTCTCGAACCGGCTCGGGTTCAGCGACCAGAAGGACCCGGACAAGATCGAGCAGGACCTGATGCGGCTGATCCCCAGGGACCGATGGTTCGACTTCAGCTACGTGATCATCGACCACGGCCGTGCGATCTGTCAGGCGAAGAAGCCGAAGTGCGCGGAGTGCCCGGTGAGCGACCTGTGCCCCGCTAGCCAGGTGTGAACGTCGTGGGACGTGGTGGTTCCTTCGGCACGGGCGTCCCGGTCGTGGTGGCGCACCGTGGCGCCTCGGCGACGCATCCGGAGAACACCATGGCGTCGTTCGAGGCCGCGGTGGCCTCGGGTGCCGAGGTCGTGGAATTCGACGTTCGGGTGACCGCCGACGGCTCTCCCGTGGTGATGCACGACGCGCTCGTCGATCGCACCACGGACGGACACGGCGCCGTCCGTTCGCTGTCGCTGGATGAGGTGCGCCGGCTGCGCGTCCGCAACTCCGACGATCCCTCACTCGGGGTTCCGACGCTCCTGGAGGTGCTGACCGCGGTGTCGGGTCGGGTCGGCGTAGACATCGAGATCAAGAACATCCCCGGCGATCCCGACTTCGACGCCGATCGTGAGCGAGCGGTGGAGGCCACGCTGGAGGCGGTGGAGGCAGCGGCCTTCGTCGGCCCAGTGCTGGTCTCCAGCTTCAACCCGCTCTCGATCGCCCGGGCGCGAGAACTCGAACCACGTATCACGACGGGGCTGCTGACCACCGTCGGGGTGGAGGCTGACGTCGCGTTGGGGTTCGCGGATGAGCATGGTCACCAGTGGGTGTTGCCGTTCGTAGCCGAGGTGGTTGCGGCAGGCCCGGGGTTCGCGGAACGTGTGCATCGCGTCGGCATGTTCGCCGGCACATGGATCGTCGATGATCCCGACGCCGCGGTCGCGCTGATGCGATCGGGTGTGGACGCCGTGGCGACCAACGATCCGGTCGCCCTGGTCGCTGCCCGTGATCGAGCGTTCGGATGATCTGGCGGCGCAAGCGGCTGCCCGCGGAGCTCGCAGGGCCGTTCGAGTCGTTCACGGCGGTGTTGGCCGAGATCGAACCAGCCAAACGTGCACTCACCATGGTGATGCCCACGACTCGGCTCCCCGGCACACCGTTGCCCGACGCGCTCTTCGAGTTCGAGGCGGGCATCGGACGTGCGCAGGTGCTGATGCCTGACTGGCGCGTCGCGCCCGTCGACACGGAGTGGGTCGCCTGCGATGCGGGGCTGACCGAAGGGCTCGAGCGGGCCCGTCGGCTGCGCGAAGAGGCTCCTGACCTCGGCGGGTTCGAAGGATTGATCTGGGCAGTGGAACGGCTCTTGGATCCGTTGGAACCGTTCGAGGCAGCGGCGACGCGTTTCCGGTCGCTCCGGGTCGCAGGTATGTGAGCGGGCCGCGCGTGTAGCCTGCCTCGCATGACGGATGTTCAGCCTGCCCCCGATGGCCTCCCGGTCGGTGCACCGGTCGAGGGCTCGGACGCCGGTGTGCCCGGTCCGGGTCCATTGGAGGGTCGGTTCGTTCGCCTCGTGCCGGTCGACCCTGCGGCACATGCCCCGGGCCTGTTCGAGGCCACCCATGGCGATCCGGCCGCCGAAGCCGTGTGGACCTACATGCCGTACGGGCCGTTCGCTTCGGTCGATGCGATGCGCGCGTGGCTGAGCGAGATCGCACCGTCCACCGAGCCAACCTTCATGACCGTGCTCGACCGCGAGACCGGCACGGCGCTCGGTGTCGTCAGCTATCTCAACATCGTGCCCAGGGATCGTCGGATCGAACTGGGTCACATCTGGTACGTGCCCCAGGCTCAGCGCGGCCGAACCAACACCGACACCGTCCATGTCCTGCTACGCGAAGCCTTCGATGTGCTGGGGGATCGTCGTGTCGAGTGGAAATGTGACGCGCTGAACGCTCGTTCCCGGGCTGCGGCCGAACGGCTCGGCTTCACCTTCGAGGGCGTGTTCCGCCAGCACATGATCGTGAAGGGCCGCAACCGCGATACGGCCTGGTTCTCCATGACCGACGCGGAATGGCCCGCGCGTCGCGATGCCATGGAGCGGTGGCTCGACGCCGAGCCGGGCTCGCTGTCCCTCCGGGAGCTCACCGCCGCACTCCGGCCATGACGGTCGTCAGCCTGGTCGGGCTCGAGAAGTCCTATGGGTCATGGCCGGTGCTCCAGGGCGTCGATCTGGAGGTGCGCGAAGGCGCGCGGATCGGCATCGTCGGGCCGAACGGGGCGGGCAAGTCCACGATGCTGAAGATCCTGGCCGGCGAAGAGACGGCAGGTGCAGGCGAGGTGGTTCGCAAGAAGGGCCTCGTCACCGCCTACCTCGAACAGAACCCCGACGGTGACGACCGAACCCCGGGACAGGCCGTGATGGCGGCGCGCCCGGACATCGCCGCGCTCGACGCAGATCTGCGTGCCGTCGAAGCCGAGCTCGCCCGCCCCGAAGTGGTGGCCGACCTCGCGCGGATGGATCGCGTCCTGACGCGTCAACAGGGCCTGCTCGACCGCTGGGTCGACGCCGGCGGGCCGGGGCTCTCGGGAGAAGCCCGCGCGCTCCTCGTGTCGCTCGGGATCGACGGGGCCGACCTGGACCTGCCCACGCGCTCGCTCAGCGGTGGCCAGCGCAAGCTGGTGGCGCTTGCCGCCTGCCTGATCCGTCAGCCGGGGTTGCTCCTGCTGGACGAACCCGAGACGCACCTGGACGCCGACCGTCGGGCGCAGCTGGAGCAGTTGATCGCCGAGTTCGACGGCGCGGTCGTGAGCGTGTCGCACGACCGGTACCTCCTGGACGAGACCGTGGCCCAGATCGCCGAGCTCGATCGTGGTCGCATCACGATGTGGCCCGGCAACTACAGCACCTATGCCGTCGCGAAGGAGATCGCGATGATCCGCCAGCAGCAGCTGTACGTGAGCCAGCAGAAGGAGATCGAACGACTGGAAGCTGCGATCGCTCGGTTCAAGCTGTGGGCTTCGATCGTCGTGAACGAACGCCACATCAAGCAGGCACGGAACAAGCAGCGCCAGATCGATCGCATGGAAAAGGTGGAGAAACCGGTCTTCGAACGCCGCAAGATCGCACTGGAGATGCACAGTGCGCAGCGGGGCGGGAACAAGATCGTGGAGCTGCGTGATATCGCGGTGTCCTTCGACCAGGAACCGGTCCTGCTCGACCTGTCGGTGTCGGTCTACCGAGGGGAACGGGTCGGGGTGATCGGGGCCAACGGGGCAGGCAAGTCGGTGCTGGGCTCGGTGATCGCTGGGTTGCGCTCACCCGACGAGGGTGAGCGATGGGCGGGTCCCGCCGTGGAGTTCGGCTACCTTGCGCAGGGCCACGAGACCGAGCCGCCGCACCTGACCCCGATCGAGTTCGTCCGCAACGCCAAGGCCATGTACGAAGAAGATGCCGTCTCCGTCCTGGGCAGGTTCCTGTTCCGCTACGACCAGATGCGCCAGCCGGTCGGCACCCTGAGCGGGGGAGAACGGACGCGTTTGCAGCTCTGCCTCCTGATGTTGTCGGGTGCCAACTGCCTGCTCCTGGACGAGCCAACGAACCACCTCGATATCGAGTCGATGGAGGTACTGGAGTCGGCTCTGGAGTCCTACGACGGGACCGTCATCGTGATCAGCCACGACCGCTACCTGCTCGACCGGATCCCCGACCGGATCGTCGAGGTTCGCGACGGGCAGGCGTTCTCCTCGGATGGCGGCTACGACGACTGGGCCACCGCACGCCGGCCGGCATGACCGACGCCACGACCACGGAGCGGCTCGACGTGATCGAACGAGAGGTCGTGGCATGCCGAGCGTGTCCTCGGTTGGTCGCCTGGCGTGAAGAGGCCGCCCGGGAGAAGGTCGCCCGGTTCCGCGATCAGGAGTACTGGGGTCGTCCACTGCCGGGGTTCGGCGATCCCTCGGCGACGGTGATGATCGTGGGTCTCGCGCCCGCCGCCCACGGTGGCAACCGCACGGGCCGGATCTTCACGGGTGATCGTTCGGGCGACTTCCTGTACGCCTCGATGCATCGCGCGGGGCTGTCGAACCAGCCGACGAGTATCGACCGCGGAGATGGGCTCCGGTTGCTCGGTGCCTACGTCACCGCGGTGAACCGGTGCGCCCCCCCATCGAACAAGCCGACGCCCGGTGAACGCGATGCGTGCCTGCCGTTCCTGGAGCGAGAGATCGCGGCCTTGGATCGGTTGCGGGTGATCGTGGCGCTTGGTTCGTTCGCCTGGGACGGGGTGCTCCGTGCCCTCGCCGCCGGCGGTCACGAGGTGCCGCGCCCCAAGCCGCGGTTCGGCCACGGTGCGGAGGTGACGATGGGGACGTGCACGCTGGTCGGCTGCTTCCACCCGAGTCAGCAGAACACGTTCACGGGCAAGCTCACGCCGGAGATGATCGATGAGGTGATGGTCCGAGCCGCCGCCCTCGGAGGCTCGGGGGAATAGGCGTGTCCGCAGACGCGCTTACCATGGGCACATGGGTCGACATCACAGCTTCTTTGCCGTGCGACCCGAGGACGAGGATCGCCCCGTCGATCGAAAGACCATCGCCCGGGTCGTCGGCATCTTCAAGCCCTATCGCTGGAAGGTCGCGGTGGTGGCGATGGCCATCGTCATCACCTCGGGGCTGGGTGTCGTCAACCCACTGCTGATCGCGAAGGTCTTCAACAACGCCCTGTTCGGGAACCCGCCCAACTCCAACGACTGTGCGGGACAGGTGTGTCCCAACCTCCCACTGCTGTACCTGTACGTGGGCCTCATGATCGCGATCCCGATCATCACCAGCATCATCGGCATGGGCCAGACCTACATGGCCAACCTGGTGGGCCTGCGGGTGATGCAGGACCTTCGCAACTCCCTCTACTCGCATCTGCAGTTCATGCCCCTGCGGTTCTTCACCACCACGCGCACGGGCGAGATCCAATCGCGGTTGGCCAACGACGTCGGTGGTGTACAGGCCGTGGTCACCGATACGGCGTCCAACGTGCTCGCCAACGTGGTCACGATCGTCAGCACGCTGATCGCGATGCTGCTCCTGTCGGTACCGCTGACCGTGTTGTCGCTCGCGTTGCTGCCGCTCTTCCTCTGGCTCATGGTCAAGGTGGGCCGCGCACGGCGTGAGGTGTCCTCCAGCACGCAGAAGACGATGGCCGACATGACCTCGATCACCGAGGAGACGCTCAGCGTCAGCGGCATCCTGTTGTCGAAGTCGTTCGGACGCCAGAGCCACGAGATCGGCCGCTTCCAGGAGGAGAACCAACGCCTCACGGGCCTCCAGATCCGCCAGACGATGATCGGGCGTTCGTTCTTCGCGGTGGTGGGCACGTTCTTCTCGATCACACCCGCGCTGGTCTACCTGGTCGCGGGGTGGGAGCTCTCCAAGGGCGGCAGCATCAACTACGGCGACATCGTGGCGTTCACGACGCTCCAAGCGCGGTTGTTCTTCCCGATCGGCTCGATGCTGCAGGTGTCCACCGATGTCCATTCCTCGTTCGCCCTCTTCGACCGCATCTTCGAGTACCTCGACATGGACCATGAGATCGAAGACAAGCCAGACGCTGCCCGGCCGGATCCCGCCTCCGTTCGCGGGGACGTCGAACTCGACCACGTGCGATTCCGCTATGACACCCCGCCGGACGAGGGACTCGCGCCGGTCTCACCCAGCGACCTCGCGCTCGCCAACGAGGCGCCGAGAACCTGGACCCTCGACGACGTCTCCTTCCACATCGAACCTGGTCAACTCGCGGCGTTGGTCGGACCCAGCGGCGCAGGCAAGACCACCATCACCTACCTGGTGCCTCGCCTCTACGACGTCCAGCACGGACAGGTGAGGATCGACGGCCTCGACGTTCGCGACTACGCCCTGGAATCGCTCGGCGACATCATCGGCGTGGTGACCCAGGAGACCTACCTGTTCCACACCACGATCCGCCGCAACCTGATGTACGGGCGCCCCGGCGCCTCGCATGAAGAGATGGAAGCAGCTGCCGTCGCTGCCAACATCCACGATCGCATCGTCGAGCTGCCCGAGGGCTACGACACGATCGTCGGTGAGCGTGGCTACAAGATGTCCGGTGGCGAGAAGCAGCGTCTCGCGATCGCCCGCGTGGTCTTGAAGGACCCGCGCATCCTGATCTTGGACGAGGCCACGTCCTCGCTCGACACGACGTCGGAGCGGTTGGTGCAATCGGCCCTGGAGCCCCTCATGGAAGGCCGCACCACGATCGCGATCGCGCACCGACTCTCCACGATCCTGAAAGCCGACGTCATCTTCGTGCTCGACCGGGGCGAGATCGCCGAGCAAGGCTCGCACGACGAACTCCTGGCGCGCGGCGGTCTGTACGCGCAGCTGTACCAACAGCAGTTCCGCGGGGGGCTCGTGGAGGCTCAGTTCGAAGACGGTGTCATCTTGACCGATGGCGAGGTGGTTCGCACCGGAAGCGGGTCAGGGGGTCCGTAGGCAGCCCGTTCTGTGTTCACGCCAGATCGAGTCGGTACCCCATGAGCACGAACCCGTCGGGGAAGGTCCTGTCGGGACCACGCACGAAGCCCAAGGACTCGTACATGCGCTGGGCAGCATCCATGCGCGCCGTCGTGTGCAGGGTGACGTACCGCTTGTCTCGCGCACGAGCTCGGGCGATGCATTCGACCATGAGGGCTCGGGCGATGCCTCGGCGCCGTTGGTCGGGCGCAACACCCACCATTCGGATGTGTGCTTCCTCCGGCGACAAGGAGGGGTCGTCCTCGGGTTCGACCCGAGCGGTGAGTTCGAGGGTGGCGCTGCCGACGATCCGCTCGTCCTCGTTCACCGCGACGAGGATCGTGGTTCGCGAAGCGCGCTCGGCGACGTCGGCGATCCTCGCGAGGTAGTCCTCCCAGTCGCTGTCCGGTCGCACGAACTCGCGGTAGGCGCCCGCCGTGACCCGTCCGACGGCTCCGTACTCCGTCGGCGTCGCTTCACGAACGGTGATCGGCATCCACGCAAGGCTACCGCGGTCGTACACACGATGGTCATGGTGGTTGACCATCGTGTCCGCATGCGTGCAGGATGCGGGCATGGACGGTAACGACCTCAGCCGGTTGCTCCTCGAGGCGCACCGAGTCTTGTCCTTCGAACTCGACGGCGCACTCGAGGAACGCGGGTACCCGGACGTCCGGCCGGGTCACGCGGTCGTGTTCCTCACCGTCGACCGTCGCAGCGGCAGCCGTCTCACCGATCTGTCGCAGCGAGCAGGAGTGTCCAAGCAGGCCATGATGCTTTCGATCGACGAGCTCGAGGTTCGCGGATACGTGCGCCGGGTCCCCGACCCTTCGGATGCACGAGCCAAGTTGGTTCGGCTGACCGCGAAGGGTCGACGATGCGCCACCGAGTGCCGGCGTGCCGTTGGAGTGCTGGAGACGCACACCAGACGCGCCCTAGGGCAGCGACGCTACGACGCGCTGCGCTCGTCTCTGGAACTGCTGGCTGGACATTCCGACCCCGGCGACGCGGTCTGAGCAGGATCTAGCCTGCTGCCCGGAGGGCCGCCCGATCCAGGGTGAAGGGCGCCATCGGGAACGCGGGCGTGACACCCGTCGCGAGGTCCGCGATCACCTGGCCGAACAGCGGCACGAACTTGAACCCGTGCCCGCTACACGGTGAGGCGACCACCACCGGTCCCACTCGGTCGAGGATGAAGTCCTCATCGGGGGCGAACGTGTACAGACAGGTGTCGGTGCGATCCAGCGGCACGGCACCGTCCACGTGGCGGTCCACCCACGTCTGGACGCGGGCCACACGCGCAGGGTCCGGGTCGAAGGTTCGCGTCTCGGCATCGGTGACCGGTCCCGATCGGTGGAGCCCGACCTTGAAGTGGCCGGTCGCATCTTCGAACGGGTCGGGCACCAGGTATGGCGGCTGCACTTCGTCGTGGAACCAATCGATGATCGTGGGCAGTGGGCCGGTGGGGCGGGTGCCCACCGAGCCGCCTCCGTCGAGCCGGAAGTACGTGCCTTGCTCGAGGCTGGGCTGCAGGGGGAGGTCGATACCCGCCGTGCGCAAGACGGGTCCCGCCCACGCGCCGGCCGTCACGACCACGGTGGGGGCCGTGAAGGTTGCGCCGGCCCCTGTGTGAACCTCGGCGCGATCGCCGGTCACGGCGATCGAGGTCACGGTGGTCTCTTCCAGGATCTCGGCGCCGGCGCCTGCAGCGAGGGCGGCCTGCACCTGCACGGTGCGAGCTGCCCGCAGCACTCCGCCATCGGGCTGGAACACGATGTCGGCACCCTCGGGGATGTGCAGGTCCGGCCAGCGTTCATGTGCCTGATCGGGCAGCAGCCGTTCGACCGGTGCGCCGATCTCCTTCAGCACTTCGGCTCGAGGGAGCGCGGGTTCGCCGATGTCGATGCCGCCGGTCACGTGCAGGAGCCGTTCGCCCGCCGCGTCTTGCAGTTCATCCCACGCGCCCTTGGCCGCGAGGGCCATCCGCGCGTATCCCTGCGTGTGGTACATGAACCGGAAGATACGGGTCGGCCCGCCCGAGCTGCCGTTGGCGTGGCCGAACGTGAATCGTTCGAGCAACAGGGTGTGGCGTCCCCGCATCGCCAGGTTGCGCGCGGTGGCGGTCCCCATGGCGCCACCGCCCACGACGATCACGTCGAACCGTCCGTCTTCCATGGCCGAAGAGTGTGCCACGGACCGGAGCCAGGCTTCACGGGATGGGAGCTTCACCGAGAGCCAGGCTTCACCGGTAGCATGGCTGCATGCCTGAGGAAGCCATCGGCAAGACCGGCATGCCCAGCGAGGCACGGCAGAAACCCCAGCGTCCACGCGACGCCTTGGGTCGTCCGCTCGACTGGGACGCCGAGAACCAGTTGGAGCTGGAGGACTACGACTCGTTCAGCATCGAGCGTAACCACGAGTTGGGGCGCGAGTACGTGCGGTCGAGGCGGTATTTCCCTGCCCACGAGGCGTGGGAGACCGCCTGGAAACAGGCACGGGGCACCGATGAGGCGGAGTTCTTCAAGGGTCTGTCCCAGATGGGCGCCGGGTACGTGCACCTGTACCGCGGGAACGTTCACGGCACCGTGACGCTGCTCCGGCGGGCCTCCGGCAGGATCGTGGCCTACCCAGATGGGTATCGGGGCATCCAGACGCAGGCCCTGCACGATCGACTCGAGCAGGACGCCGCTCGAGTGGAGTCAGGGGACCTCGTACCCGGCGAAGATGTGACCCTCGGCCCCCCTGACGTCTAGCCGCGCGGCCGGGCGTGCGTGTAGCCTCCGATGGACATGAGCCAGGCGACCGAGATCCACTGGAAGGGCCGGACCGGCCCGTTCGATCTGTCCGTCGCGCCCGGTGTGTTCAGCCCCACCAGCACCAGCCGAACCCTGGCCGACGCGCTGGAGATCTCGCCGGGCGACACCGTGGTCGATGTGGGGTGCGGCAGTGGGGTGCTCGCGCTGGTGGCCGCCAGGCTCGGCGCCGCCAAGGTGTTCGGTTGCGACCTGTCGATGCCCGCGGTGGAAGCCTCCCGATTCAACGCCGAACGGCTCGGGCTGAGCGATGTCTGCGAGTTCCGCCACGGTGACCTCTTGGAACCGGTCCGCGATGTGCGGGCCGACGTGGTGATCGGCGACGTCTCGGGCATCCCGGACGAACTCGCTGCCGTGACCGGGTGGTTCGACAAGGTTCCTGCCGGCGGGCCCACGGGGTCCGAACTGCCGCGCAAGCTGCTGGCGACGTTGGGCGACACCCTGGCTCCCGGCGGCAGGCTCTACCTGCCCACGGGCACGCTGCAGGACGAGCAGGCGATCCTGATCGCGGCCCGTGACATCTTCGGCGACAACATGGAGCCGGTGATCGAGCGAGAGTTCCCGCTTCCGGACCTGGTCGCCAAGGCCGCCGCCACCGCCCGGCTCATGAAAGAAGGTTTGCTCAGCCTCCACAAGCGGGGGAGCCGGTTGCTGTGGGACCTCCGTATCTGGCGCTGCGTCCGCACCTGACGGGTTCACCGCGATGCCCGCGTACGCGCCTCCCGAAGACCTCGTGACCGAGCGGCTGTCGCTGCGCGCCTTCGTCCCGTCCGATGTCGACAGCCTGTTCGCGATCTACGGCCGGGACGACGTCGTCCGTTACCTCTACGAGGACGCCTACACCGAGGCCGATGCTCGCGCCGCCCTCGACACCCGCATGGCGCGGCGGAGGATCGACGCGGAAGGCGACAAGCTGGCCTTCGCGGTGGTCCGCCGTTCCGACGACGTCATGGTGGGGGACTGCGTGCTGGTGTGGACGAGTGCCCAGCACTCCCAAGCGGAGATCGGGTACGCGATGCACCCCGACCATCACGGGATGGGCTACGCCACCGAGGCGGCGCGGGAACTGTTGAGGGTCGCGTTCGAGGAGTTGGGCGTCCACCGCGTGATCGGACGGACGGAAGCCCGCAACACCGCCTCTGCTCGGGTGATGGAGAAACTCGGCATGCGTCGAGAGGCACACCTGATCGAGAACGAGTACGTGAAGGATGAATGGCAGAGCGAGTTGGTGTACGCGATGCTGCAGCGCGAGTGGCGGGGTGGATCAGTCTGACGGACGGAGGACCGCGACCGCCGAAACCTCGTATCCGGCCTCTCGGAGCAGATCAGCGCCGCCACGATCGATAGCCAGGACGATCCGCCGCACGTCGGCGCCGGCTGCACTGAGCGCCTCGGCCGCAGCCTGAACCTGGTGACCCGTGGTGCTCACGTCCTCCAGCATCGTGGTGAGCGCGCCGTGGGGCACCTCACCTTCTACCTGGGCTCTCGTGCCGTACGCCTTCGCTTCCTTGCGGACCACGGCGGTCGGCAGGCCGGTCTGCAACGACACCGCCGCCACCAGGAGCATCGCTGCGCCTTCGGGCGCGCCAAGCAACGCGGTGTCGGGCGCCAGCATCGTCGCCACTTCCGCCGCGATGTCACGCAACAGGTCGGCGCGAGTGAGGAATCGGAACTTGTCGAAATAGGTCGTGGATCGCTTGCCGCTGGACAGCACGAAGTCGCCGTGCAGCTCGGACGCTTCGCGCATGCGACGGATCAGGTCGTCGTTCACGCGCGCATGATGCCATGATGTCGGCTCGATGGGCTGGTACGCGGCCATCGGCCGCCCGCTGTTCTTCTCGCTCCCACCGGAGACCGCTCATCGCGTCGCCGGCGCGATGCTGCGTCTCCCGCTTCCGTGGTCACGCATCGGAGGTGCCGTCGATGACCCTGTGCTCCACACGCAGCTGTGCGGCGTCGCGCTCCGATCCCCGATCGGCTTGGCGGCCGGGTTCGACAAGACCTGCGCGCATCTGGGGGCCTTGGGAGCACTGGGGTTCGGGTACACCGTGGGTGGCACGATCACGCGAGCGCCCCGTGAGGGCAACGCTGAACCTCGGATCGCTCGGTCGCCCGCGACCCGGTCCATGGTCAACGCCATGGGATTGCCCAACCCAGGCGCCGAGGTCGCGGCGCATCACCTGTCCAAACTCCTGAACAGCGACGCCGCCCCAGCGCAGGCCCCACGTTTCGTGAGCCTGGCCGACGAAGCTGCCCACGACGCCTTCGCCGCGTTGGAGCTGGTGGCTCCTCATGCGGATGGGATCGAGCTGAACGCGAGCTGTCCGAACGTCTCCTGGGGTCGCGACCGCGACAACGAGTCGCACCTTCGCGAGCTGGTGAGCGGGTTCCGCGCACGGACCCCGAAACCCGTCTTGGTGAAGCTGCCACCGTTCGTCACCGCGATCGAGCGCGAGGTGGTGCTGTCCCTCGCGCGTGTCGCCCAGGAAGCGGGTGCGCATGGCATCACGTGCTCCAACACCAGGCCGGTTGCCGACGCCCGGCTCGCGGTCGGCGCGGGCGGCCTGTCCGGCAAGGCCCTGTGGCCACACACGGCCCGTATCGTGCACGACGTCCGTGAGGCGACGGGGGGCGAGATCGCCCTGAACGCCTGCGGTGGGGTCTTCACCGCAGACGACGCGTTGACCTGTCTCCAAGCGGGGGCGACGACCGTCCAGGTCTACTCGGCCCTGATCTACGAGGGACCACAGGTGGCCAGCACGTTGGCTCGAGGGCTCGCCTCGATGCTTCGAGACGAAGGACTAGTCCTTTCGAACCTCGTCGGAACGGCGAACCCGGCCGCCTAGTTCTCGCCGAGGGGTGGTGTTGCCCCCAGGCCCCGCGGAGGTCAAGATTGCTGACATCGCGCACCAGGGGCTCCGTCGGAGCTCCATGTCCATGAGGGGGACCACCGCTTGACCGATGCTGCCGCGGCTGCGAAGCCGAGTGAAGGGTCGGTCGCCGGTCGCACGGACGGCATCGCCGTCAGCCTCGAGAAGGTCGTGAAGCGGTTCGGTGACGTGACCGCTGTCGACGGTGTAGATCTGGAGATACTCGAGGGCGAGTTCTTCTCGATGCTGGGGCCATCTGGTTCCGGCAAGACCACGTGTCTGCGCATGATCGCCGGCTTCGAGCAGCCCACCGAGGGACGTATCTTGCTCGGAGGTACCGATGTCTCGGGGTTGCCTCCCTACCAACGCGATGTCAACACCGTCTTCCAGGACTACGCGCTGTTCCCACATATGACGGTGGCCCAGAACGTCGGGTACGGGCTCATGGTGAAGAAGGTCGCGAGATCGGAGCGATCGGCACGCGTCGACGAGGCCCTCGCCATGGTGCGCCTGGAGGAATACGGTCACCGAAAGCCCGGTCAGCTCTCGGGCGGACAGCGCCAGCGGGTCGCGCTGGCCCGGGCGTTGGTCATGCGTCCACGAGTGCTGCTGCTCGACGAACCGCTGGGTGCACTCGACCTGAAGTTGCGGCAACAGATGCAGATCGAGCTGAAGGACATCCAGCAGGAAGTGCGGTTGACCTTCATCTACGTCACGCACGACCAAGAGGAAGCGCTCACGATGAGCGACCGGATGGCGGTGTTCAATCACGGCACGATCGAGCAGGTGGGCACTCCCGCCGAGGTCTACGAACGGCCGTCGACCGGGTTCGTCGCAGGTTTCGTCGGTGTCTCGAACGTGCTCGAGGGCGAGGCAGCCCGTGCGATCACCGGTGAACCGCAGGCGTTCACGATCCGGCCGGAGAAGATCGCGCTCGCCGAGCCACACACGCCCGTCGCCACCGACGATTGCAGCGCAACCGGCACGGTCCGAGAGGTCGTATACCTGGGTGCGGTGACCCGGTACATCGTGCAGCTGGATGCCGGCGGGACGCTCGTGGTGATGCAACAGAACCTCACGACGTCCTCGATGGAGGCGTTGCAGGTGCGGGGCAAGGCCGTCCGCCTGATCTGGCGACGGAGCAACAATCGTTCGGTCGAGGCGCCTTCGGGTGCCTCGGAGGGGTCTATGGACCAGGAGGAGGGGCACGTATGAGCATCAAGTTCCGATTGCTCGCCGTGGTGTCCGTGATGGCGCTCGTGGCCGCGGCATGCGGCAGCGACAGCGATAGCGGCGACGGCGAGCCAACGGCAGAGGCGCCGGCGGGGATCGACACCATCGGCGAGACCGAAGGTGAATTGAGTCTGATCGCCTGGGTCGGCTACACGGAGGATGGAACCACCGAGGGCTACGAGTCCTATGACTGGATCACGCCGTTCGAGGACCAGACCGGCTGCGCGGTCAGCGTCAAGTACGCAGATAGCTCCGATGAGATGTACAACCTGATGACTCAGCAAGCTGGGTCATTCGATGGTGTGTCCGCATCGGGAGACTCGTCCAACCGGCTGATCGCGTCTGATGCCGTGTCGGCCGTCGATCCGGCGCTGTTCCCGGACTTCGCCGACGTGATCGCACCCCTCCAGCCAGAGACTGGGACGAACAACAGTCAGTACGTCGTCGACGGCACCGTCTACGGCGTGCCGTACATGTACGGGCCGAACTTCCTGATGTACAACACCGATGTCGTGAAGCCGGCGCCTACCAGCTGGGATGTCGTGTTCGAGACCGAACTCGATGGTGCGGCCAACCCGTACTCGGGCAAGATCACGGCGTACGACTTCCCGATCTACATCGCGGACGCGGCGCTCTACCTCAAGACCCATCAGCCCGACCTAGGGATCACCGACCCGTATGAGCTGACCAGCGAACAGTTGGATGCCGCGGTCGAACTGCTGAAGCAGCAGAGCACCATGATCGACAAGTACTGGGCCGCGTACACCACAGAGATCGACGGTTTCGTCGACGGCTCGATGGTGGCGGGCACGGCATGGCCGGTCAACCTCAGTTACGCGGAGCTGGACGCACCCGTCGACGCGGCCGAGCCCACCGAAGGGATGACGGGGTGGGCTGACACGTGGATGTTGGCCAAGGAAGCC
>DATDJD010000106.1:0-6305 GCA_036520695.1 Actinomycetota bacterium | reverse complement strand
GGCCGGTCTCCAGCGCCCACTGCAGGATCTCCCGTGGGTGCGCGGTCTCGAAAGCCAGGTTGAGCGCGACGAGTTCGTCGTCGTCGAGCAGGGTTCGCATCAGCGGGCGAGCATACCGCAGGCCCGCGGATCACGATGTCCGGCACCCCAGCGTTTGCGTACACTCTCGCCAGACGGGCTGCCCCAGAACCCCAGGCCCGCTCCCGGAAATCCTCGAACGGAAACGGAGACAGACCTCATGTCCGAGCACGACCAGATCGCTCCTCATGGTGGCACCCTGGTGAACCTGGTTGCCGCGCCCGACGCGGCCGCCGCCCTCGTTGCCGAGGCCGCCAACCTGCCGAAGCTCGTCGTCGGCGAACGCGAACTCTCCGACCTGGAGATGCTGGCCGTCGGCGCGCTCAGCCCGCTGACGGGCTTCCAGGGCGAGGCCGATTACCACGCCGTCTTGGACTCGATGCATCTCGCCGATGGCGTGCCGTGGGCGATCCCCGTCGTGCTCAGCGTCACCGACGACGAGGCGCATCAGATCGGCAACGCAGGCAGTGTCGCCTTGCTGCCCGGCGAGGGCGAGGATGCGATCGCCGTGCTCCGCGTCAGCGGCACGTTCAAGCGCGACAAGGCCAAGGAAGCGATCAGCGTCTACCGCACCGACGATGGTGAGCACCCCGGCGTGAAGGCCGTCTACGAAGCCGGCGACACCTGCCTCGCGGGCACGCTCGAGGTCATCTCGCTGCCCACCCACGACGACTTCGCCCAGTACCGCCTCACACCCGCCGAGACGCGGGCCGTGTTCGCGGATCGCGGCTGGAAGACCGTCGTCGGCTTCCAGACCCGCAACCCGATCCACCGCGCGCACGAGTACTTGCAGAAGTGCGCCCTCGAGATCGTGGACGGCCTGCTCGTCCATCCCTTGATGGGCGCCACCAAGTCGGACGACGTGCCGCCCGACGTGCGGATGCAGTGCTACGAGGCGCTGTTCGAGGGCTATTACCCGAAGGACCGAGCCATGGTCAGCGTGTTCCCCGCCGCGATGCGGTACGCGGGGCCGCGCGAGGCGGTCTGGCATGCGATCGCCCGCAAGAACTACGGGTGCACTCACTTCATCGTGGGCCGCGACCACGCCGGGGTGGGCGACTACTACGGCACCTACGACGCGCAGCTGATCTTCGAGGAGTTCGAACCCGGGGAGCTCGGCATCCAGACGCTGAACTTCGAGCACTCCTTCTGGTGCAACCGGTGCGAGGGCATGGGGTCGGCGAAGACGTGTCCCCACGCGCCCGAGGACCGCGTCTTCCTGTCGGGAACGAAGGTGCGCGACATGCTGCGCAACGGCGAGCGTCCGCCCCAGGAGTTCTCCCGTCCTGAGGTCGCCGACATCCTGATCGCGGCGATGCAAGGTAACTGATACGTCTATGTATCGATATTGATACGTATCTGCTATCGTTGGGCGGATGGACGCAGCTGCGATGGTGCGGATGGCGCGTCGGCGCGCACAGATCTCCCAACGCGAGCTGGGCCGCCGCGCCGGCATCCCGCAGGCCACGATCTCCCGCATCGAGAACCGGGTGGTCTCGCCCACCATGGACACGCTCGAGCCACTCATCCGTGCCTGCGGCATGGAGCTCCACATCGCTGATCGAGCGTCCGACGGCGTCGATCTCACGCTCATCCGGGAAGCCTTGCGCCGCTCGCCCGCTGAGCGGCTCAGGTACTCGGTCGTTGTCGCGCGACGGCTGGACGCCATGAGGCTCCGTGCACGGGAGGTATCGGCTTGACCGACGACGTCTTCGATCCCGACCGGCTCTTGACGATACTGCTGCAACACGAGGTCCGGTTCGTCGTGATCGGCGGCCTTGCAGGCAATCTCAGAGGCACGCCAGTGGTCACGCACGATCTCGACGTGTGCTACGACCGTGCCCGAGACAACCTCGAGGCCATGGCGTCGGCTTTGGCCGCCATGCACGCGACGCTGCGTGTTGCTCGGGAAGACGCTGACCTTGCCTTCCCCTTGGATGCTCGAGCGCTGGTTCTGGGCGACTCGTTCACCCTGCGAACCGACTTCGGGCCGTTCGACATCCTGGGCACTCCGTCCGGCACCAGCGGCTACGAAGACCTGGTGGTCGGAGCGACTTCATTCGAGATCGCCGATGGAGTGATCGTCCAGGTCTCCTCGATCGAGGACCTGATCCGGATGAAACGCGCCAGTGCACGAACCAAGGACATCGCGCAGCTCGCCCATCTCGAGGCTCTGGATCACGAGATCGATCGTTACCGAGAAGAGGGGTTCGATCCGCAACAGGGCGTCTGACCCGTGCTCTTGGCGGGTCGACCCCCTCCGCCTCGCTGGTAGCCTCGTTCGAACGTCCCACCGTCACTGGAGGTGACGATCCGCTCCCGACCCTTCCTCAGCGTGCTCGTGGCGTCCGCGTTGTTCGCCGGCGCTTTCGTTGCTGTGCCCGCCCACGCCGACACGGAGTCCGACCTCAACAGCGCTGAGAACGAGCTGGCCGGCCTCCGTGCCGAGCTCGATCGCATCAACCGCGCCTGGCTGGATGCCGAAGCCGCACATTCGGAGTCGCTGGACAAGGCGGACGATGCGCGCGAGCGGATCGGCGAACTGGAAGATGAACTCGCGACGATCCAGGTCCGGCTCAACGAACGGGCGGCGGCGTTGTTCGTCGCCGGCGGCAGCCCGCAGGTGCTCGCGGTCCTCGCATCCGACTCGGTCACCGACGCCGCGGACCGGCTGGAGTTCGCGTCCGCGGTCGCCCAGGACGACAACGACTTGGCAACGCGGGTCAACGTGCAGACCCAAGAGCTCGCCTGGCAACGGGAACAACTCGCCGAAGCCGCCCAGGAACAGGAAGACACGCTCGCTCAGCTCGAGAGCCAAGAGGGCGCCATCGAAACCAAACTCGCTGAATACGAAGCTCGCATCCGGCAGCTGGAGGATCAACTGGCTGCCGAGCAGGCTCCTCCGCCTCCTACGGGCGGAAGCGGCGGTGGGACCGATACCGGTGGTGGGAACGGCGGCGGCGGTTCGGGTGGCGGTGACGGTGGCACTGACCCGCCCATCACGGGTTCCGGTTGGTTGCTCACCTGTCCGGTCGCCGGAGCGAACTCGTTCGTCGATTCCTTCGGCGATCCACGCCCAGGTGGGCGAACACACATGGGGATCGACATGATCGCGGCCCAGGGCACTCCGGTGGTGGCCACGCACGGCGGCACGGTGCATCGGACCGGCAGTTCGATCGGAGGGCTCGGTGTCGTGCTCTTCCATGACGGCAGCGCCGACTGGACCTTCTACACCCACTTCTCCCAGTACGGGTCCTACGGCGAAGGTGCGCACGTGGGCGCCGGGCAGGTGATCGGCTACGTCGGCAACACCGGCACGACCGTCTATCACTTGCACTTCGAGTATCACCCCGGCGGTGGCGCCGCGGTCAACCCGTACTCCGCGCTTACGGGCGTCTGCTAGTCGACTACGGCTAGGATGGCGCCCGATGAGCGACGAGCTGAACCATCCCGCCAACCGCCGGATCGACCGCGTTCGCGACCCCGCGTACATGGAAGGTCTCTCGGCCCTGCCCCTCGATGACCTGCGAGAGCGTCGTGACGAGTGCCTCGCCGAACGCGAATACCTGTCGTTGTTGCGACGGCTGGTGCAGGGACGCGCCGAGATCCTGCAAGCCGAACTGACATCTCGAGGTGATGAGATCGATCGCGGACCTTTGGTCGACCGCCTGAACGAGATCTTGGGATCGGAGGAGCGCCAAGGCCCGGGCCGCGGTGAAGCTGTTCGGATCGGAGTGCCCGAGGACGAGATGATGCTGGCCCGCAGGCGCGTGGAACGGCTGGTCGCCGATGCCGGCATCTCCGACCCCGGATCCCTGAACGATGAGGATCTCGCCTCGGCCGTCGAGCTGCTGACCGCGGAGGAGCACTCCGTGTCGGACGCTCGAGGGGCCGTGATCGCCGCGCTGGATACCGTCCAAGCAGAACTCAAGCGGCGGTACAAGGACGACCCCTCGCTGGCCCTGCGATAGCCCCCCGGGTCTCACTGTCCCCCGGATGGGGCGAGCCATGTTCGCTGCGGCCGAGGCCGGCCGGGCTATGGCGCCTGGGCCGTGTGGCCCCCGACGAATCGCTCGCCCGGCCGATGGTGTCGCTGGGCTCGAGCGGCGAAAGTGACGCGACTTTCCCGACCGAGGTGACCGTGACCATCATTGGTGTTCCCCATCCGGCGGGCAGGGAGGGGTCGCATCAGGACGCCGAACTGCCGACCATCCACGCCCAGCTCACCGTCTTCGCGCGTGAACTGAGCGGTTTGTACCAAGCGGAACGGCTGCGCAGTCGTGAACTCGAAGCCGCGCTCGGCGACGTCCGTGAGATGTACGTCTCGACCATGACCTCGCTCGCCCAGATCGTTGAGGCCAAAGACAGCGCCACTCGAGGGCACCTGGATCGCACCCAGCGATACGGACTGGCGTTAGCCGCCAGGGTCGATCCCGGGCTGGCGGATCAGCCCGAGGTCGCGTATGGATTCTTCCTGCACGACATCGGGAAGGTGGGCATCCCCGAATCGGTGTTGTGCAAGCCCGGTCCGCTCACCGACGACGAGTGGACGGTCATGCGGTCCCATCCGGCGATCGGGGCGCAGATCGTGGAGCCGATCCGTTTCCTGCAAGGAGCCGTCGAGATCGTTCGAACCCACCACGAACGGTGGGACGGCGGCGGATATCCGGCGGGACTCGTAGGGGAGCAGATCCCTCTCGCGGCTCGGGTGTTCGCGGTTGCCGACTCATTCGATGCGATGACCAGCGATCGCCCCTACCGGGCGGCGCTGTCGTTCGACCAGGCGCTCGACGAGATCCGCCGGGGAGCGGGGACACAGTTCGACCCTGCGGTCGTGGGCGTGTTCTTCGACCTGGTCGATGACGGCGAGTTGGAACTCGAGCATGAGCGAGCACATCGGATCATGATCGGTCAGGTCGCCGAAGCCGTCTGACGCCCCTATCCACGCCGGGCTCGCGTCGCGCTCACCCCTTCCCGGTATGGTCGCGGGCGTGCAACCCGCCCCGCTCGCGCGCGTGGTCCGTTCGGGCCTGGAGGAATCCGTGCACCTGGGCCATATCGCGGTGTGCGACGCGGATGGGCGCGTGGTGGCCCAGGCCGGCGACGCGTCCCACCCGGTCTTCTCGCGATCATGCATCAAGCCGCTCCAGGCGGCGGTGTCGCTGAGCGCGATCGACGTTGACCAGCCCGATCGGGAAGTGGCCGTCATGTGCGCCTCGCACAACGGTGAGCCCACGCACCTGCGCGCGGTGCGCGCCATCTTGCGGCGTGCCCGAGCCCATGTCGATTCGTTGCAGACGCCTCTGGGTTATCCACTCGATCCCGACGCGATGGCCCGTGCCCGTCAACGCACCCGGTTGTTCCACAACTGTTCAGGCAAGCACGCCGGCATGCTGTTGGCGTGCTCGCGATCGGGCTGGGCGCATCGAACCTACCGCGCCCGGTCCCACCCCCTGCAGCGCCGCATCGCGTCCGCGGTTCGCTCGGGCACCGATGTCCGGGATCCCGAGATCGGGATCGACGGGTGTGGTGTACCGGTGTTCGGCATGCCGCTGCACTCCATGGCCACGCTGTTCGCGCGGCTCGCACGCCCCGACAGGTTCGGCTCGCTCGCCCCCTCGGTCTCGCGGGCGACCGGGGCCATGCTGGCCGCGCCATACATCGTGGGTGGCCGGGATCGTTTGGACACCGAGATCATGCGTGTCGCGCAGGGGCAGGTCATCGTGAAGGAGGGCGCAGAGGCGCTGGTGTGCGCGAGCATCATGACATCGGGGCTCGGGGTCGCGATCAAGGTCGCGGACGGCGGTGCCAGGGCCGACGAACCCGCCCTGGTCTCGGTCCTGCAGCAACTCGACGCCCTCACCTCTGCGCAGGTGCGAGCCGTGGCGAACTTCGCCGTTCCTCCGATCCTGGGCGGCGTTCGACGGGTGGGCTCGGTAGAACCACTCGTTCGACTGCAGCGGCGCTAGCCTTTCAAGGTGATGAGTTCTTCTTGGGTGATGAGTCCGAACCCTCGCGTGGCCGTGCTCTCCGTGCATACCTCGCCGGTCGACCAACCCGGCATCGGTGATTCCGGTGGCATGAATGTCTACATCCGGGCGGTGGCCGAACGTCTGGCAGGACACGGACTCGACGTTGACCTGTTCACCAGATGCCGAGGGGGCAGTGATCACGAAGTCAAGGAGTTGGGTCCGGGCATCCGGGTGGTCTCGGTCAAGGCCGGACCA
>DATDJD010000105.1:0-7128 GCA_036520695.1 Actinomycetota bacterium | reverse complement strand
GAGAGCGCCGAGGATGCGCTGACCGCGGCCCAGCGCCTGATCCGCGAGGACGCGATCCCGGCGACGTTCACCCGGCTGGGCGAGAACACCACCGAGCTGTACCAAGCTGCGGAAGCTGCCGGGGACTACCTCCGGCTCCTCGATCGCATCGAGGAACTCGACCTGGACGCCGAGATCTCCGTGAAGCTCACCCAGCTGGGCTACGACCAGGACCCCGACGTCACCGCCACGCACGTCGCGCGACTCGTCGACCGCAGCGCCGAGCTCGGCCGGACGTGTTGGATCGACATGGAATCCAGCAGCTACGTCGACGGCACGATCGACCTCTACGAACGTGAGCTCCTGCGCAACCCGAACGTTGGTCTGTGCATGCAGGCGTACCTTCGACGCACCTACGACGACATCCAGCGTCTGTTGCCGGCCGAGCCCACGATCCGACTGGTGAAAGGCGCCTACCGCGAACCCAAGGACCTGGTCTTCACGTCGAAAGCCGCGATCGACGAGAGCTACGTGCGACTCGCGCAGCACCTGGTGAACGGCGACTCGCGCCGGGTCGCGCTCGGTTCCCATGACACGGCGCTGATCGAGCGCATCGACGACGCGCTCGGCGGCCACGACGGGTTCGAGGTCGCGATGTTGTTCGGGATCCGCACGGACGCGCAGCGCCAGCTCACCCACCAAGGCTTCCTGGTGCGAACGCTCATCTCGTACGGTCCATCGTGGTACCCGTGGTTCATGCGACGCATCGCGGAGAAGCCGGCGAAGAACACGCTGCTCGCGCTGCGCAACCTGGTCTGATCGGGAAGGGACGACACGTGCAACGACGACTCGAAGGGCGACGGATCGCGGTGCTGGTGGCCGACGGCTTCGAAGACTTGGAGTTCTGGGTCCCCGTCATGCGCCTGCGCGAAGAGGGCGCCCTCGTCACCGTCGCCGGCATGCACGCGGACGAACGTCTCACGGGCAAGAACGGTCTGGTCATCACCACCGAAGCGACGATCGGCGAACTCGACGACACGTGGGATGCCGTCGTGGTCCCCGGCGGCTGGGCGCCCGACAAGCTCCGGCGCTACGAGGTCGTCACCGGTCTGGTCCGGCGCACACACGAGCGGGGCGCGATCGTCGGCCTCATCTGTCACGCAGGGCTGGTGGGGATCTCCGCCGGCATCGTCGCGGGCGGACGCGCCACCGGAAGCCTCGGTATCAAGGACGACCTCGTGAACGCCGGCGCGACCTGGACCGATGAAGCGGCCTTCCGCGACGGCAACGTCGTGTGGGGTCGTGTGGTGGAGGACATCCCCGACTTCTGCCGCGAACTCGTCGAGGCGATCGCCGACGCGCCCCAGGAGAAGCGGTAGCTGCTTAGGATGCCCGTCGATGCAACCGATGGTGTGAGCGATGGGTTCCGGGGCGGACGCGACCGAGGTCAAACGGATGATGCTCGCGGTCGCCACCCGCGCCTGCGTCTTCACCCTCCTCGGAACCTACGCGCTCGTCCTCGCGATCGTTCCTCCGGATGAACTCGCGAACGGACCGAGACTCCCGGTCGGCATCGCAGGCACGATCTTGCTCCTCCAGGCGTGGTTCCTCTGGGCCTCAGCCCGAAAGCCGTACGTCACGGTCGACGGTCACGGAGTGACCAGAGCGTCGAACTGGTTCTTCCTGAGAGCGCGCACGGTCGGGTGGGGGGACGTCGTGGGAGCAGAACTGCTGGCGTTCAAGGGGATCCGTCTCTCTGTCTCCGCCGGTCGAGGCATGACCATCCCCACGCTGGAACTCGACGGCGGTCCGGACGACGTCCTGAGAGCGATCCGGCGCTACGTCGGAACGCGGAGTGGTGCGGTCTCCGGCGACTTCCCAGATACCGGAGCGAGCACCGGCGAACCCCTCGACGGAGATCGCCGGCCTCTCGAATTCACGCCAAGGTTCGACCGCCAAGGACGGAAGATGCTTCTCGAGGTTGTCGCAGGGATGGTGGTCGTCACGCTGGTCGTGCCACCGATGCTCGGCCTCCCTCTGACCGTGATCCCCATGTTCCTCCTCATCATCCTCCTCGTCAGTGGGCTGTCGATGGCGGCCGTCTTCCTGATATCGGGAAAACTCCGCGTCAGGCTCGATAGCTCGGGCATCGCATTCGGGTCTGGTGGGCGGGCCCGCCTCATCGCGTGGAGCGAGGTGGTGCAGATCCGTGGGTTCACGCTGGAGAACGGGAACCACGCGATCGATGTCGGAACGAGAGACGGAGATGGCAACGTCAAGTGGTCTTCTCCGTACCGATACATCACCCTCGAGTGGGCACCCGTGTCGGCACAAGAGGTGGTCGATCGGATGAGGCACCTCGCCTACCCCCACCGATTCGAGGGACCGTAGCGAAGGGCCCTAGACTGGCCGCATGAACCAGCGACTCCGTGGAGCGATCGCTGCCTCGGTCACGCCCCTCACGACCGGTGGGCGGGCGGTCGACATCGCAGCGATCGGCGACGTCGTGTCGTTCCTGTCTGCAGGCGGCGTCGACGGTGCCCTCGTGTGCGGCACGACCGGCGAAGGTGTCCTGTTCGGCGTCGACGAACGCCGGGCCATCACCGATGCCTTCATCACCGCGAGGCCCGACGGGTTCCAGGTCGCGATCCACACCGGGGCCCAGAACACCGCCGACACGATCGCGCTCTCCGCGCACGCGCTCGGCGCCGGTGCCGACGCGGTCGCCGTGATCGCCCCGCCCTACTTCCCGCTGGACGAAGAGGAACTCGCACGCCACCTGGTGAGTGCCGCGAACGCCGCCGATCCGCTGCCGTTCTACGTGTACGAGTTCGCCGCGCGGAGCGGGTACGCGATCCCGCCCTCGGTGATCCCGCGTGTGAGCGCCGACGCGCCCAACCTGGTCGGCATGAAGGTGTCCGACTCGCCGTTCGAGCTGGTGGAGCCCTACCTCGACCTAGGCTTGGACGTCTTCATCGGGAACGAACCGTTGGTACTTCAGGGCATGGAACGAGGTGCGGTCGGATGCGTGAGCGGGTTGGCGGCCGCTTTCCCCGAGATCACCGCGGTGCTCGTGCACGATCGGAGCTCGACCGCGCACGACCAGGTCGTCCTGCTGCGCCAACGGCTCGCGGGCATCCCGTTCCATGCAGCACTCAAAGAGGTGCTGGCAGCACGCGACGTGCTGAACACCACCGAGGTTCGCCCACCCTTGCGGAGCCTCACCGACGCCGAGCGGGCCACGGTCATGGCCGTGGCCCGCGAACTCGGTGTCCTGGGCTGATGGATCGTCCGCGCCCCGTCAGCATCAAGGACGTCGCCCGTGAAGCGGGGGTCTCCACGACGACCGTTTCGCACGCGCTCAACGACAAAGGGCGGCTCCCCGAACAGACGCGCGAACGGGTCCGCCGGGTGGCGCGGGAGCTCGGGTACCGACCCAGCGCGATCGCGCGAGGGTTGGTGTCGGGTCGCACCGGTGTGCTCGGACTGGCGGTCTCGGTCCCCGACGTCGTGCAGGACACGTTCGCGAGCATCGAGTACTTCTCCCAGGTGATCAACGGCGCGACCGCCGAAGCCACGAAGCGAGGACATGCGCTGGTGGTCGTGCCCGCGACCGGGGACGGCGACGCGTGGCAGCGCCTCGCCGTCGATGGCGCCGTCGTCGTGGACCCCGTCGAAGGCGACCCCAACCCCGATGCGATCCGTGCCCAGGGTCTGCTCCTGGTGACGATCGGCAACGAACTCCCGTCCGCGGTCACACCGGCGTGGAGCATCGACAACGACATCACGTCCGCCGTGCGTTCGATGCTGGACCACCTGGCGTCGGCGGGCGCACGCCGGCCCGCCCTGTTGACGTGGGACTGGCCCGATTCCTACACGATCACCAGCATCGCCTCCTACGAGGGGTGGTGCACGAGCAAGGGCATCGAGCCCCACGTCGTCCGCGTCGCCAACCTGCCGGAGGTCGATCGTCCGGTCCGTGACCTCGTCGCGTTGGTGGAAGGAACGCCGAACGCGATCGACGCCGTCTTCGCGCTGTACGAACCGCTCGGTGCCATGACGCTCACCGCCGCCGCCGATCGTGGTCTCGCCGTGCCCACCGATCTGGTGGTGGCCGCGACAGGTGACACGGGCATCGGGCGGACCACGATGCCCACGCTCACCACCCTGGAGTTCCGGGCCGACCGACTCGGCGCCGAAGCCATCGGGCTGTTGATCGATCGCCTCGAAGGGTCCTCACCCGAACCCGAGCGACGGATCGTGGAGACGACGATCACCGTTCGAGCGTCCACCACCCAAGAGGCAGTCGCTCCCGAGACCCCCTGACGGTTTGACACATCTGCGGCCCCGTCGTTACGGTTTGCATCTGCAATTCCGACCTGAGGGGTACGAATCGCCGTGATCCGAACACGCACCGCGGGCTTGGTGGGGGCCATGATCCCCTCTCGTCTGTGCGGCATGCCGTGTCCGTCCGGCGCCGGATGCGCCGAGGCCACCGCGCGGCCCTAGCCTTCCCTTCCTTCGAACCCCGCACCATCCGAGGCCGCCCGCGAGGCGGCTTCTCGCGTTCCGGCACCGAGCCGTTCAGTTCCACCGTTTCCGCAGCCGACCCTCTCCCCAAGGAACCTGCCAAGGAACCTGGGAGCACCACCGGGAGCCATCGTGACCGAGACCATCAGAACACCGGCGACCCCGCGCAAACGTGGCGAGGGCCAATGGGCCCTGGGCTACCACGAACCCCTCAACACCGCCGAACAGATCAAGAAGGAAGACGACGGCTTGAACGTGCGCGAGCGCATCGAGCGCATCTTTGCGCCGGGTGGGTTCAGGTCGATCGGCAAGCAGGACCTGCGCAGCCGCATGCGCTGGTGGGGCCTGTACACCCAACGTAAACAGGGCGTGCCCGGTGACAAGACCGGCAGTGCCGAACCCGAGGACCTCGAAGACGAGTTCTTCATGCTGCGCATCCGGATCGACGGCGGACGGATGACGACCGAACAGCTCCGTGTGATCGCATGGGTGAGCGAGCACTACGGGCGCGACGTCGCCGACATCACCGACCGCCAGAACGTGCAGCTGCACTGGATCCGTATCGAAGACGTGCCCGACATCTTCGAACGCATCGAAGCAGTCGGTCTGTCATCCCAGGAAGCGTGTGGCGACACACCTCGCGTGATCTTGGGATGCCCGCTCGCCGGCGTCACCGACGACGAGGTGCTGGACGCGACCCCCGCCATCCGCGCCGTGGCCGAACGCTTCATCGGCGATCCGGCGTTCTCGAACCTGCCGCGCAAGTACAAGACCTCGATCAGTGGCTGCAGCGCGCAGTGCACGAACCCCGAGATCAACGACGTGTCGTTCGTGGGTGTGATCGGACCGGACGGCGTCGCGGGCTACGACCTGCAGGTGGGCGGTGGGCTCTCGACCAACCCGATGTTCGCGCAACGGCTGGGTGCCTTCGTGGAACCCGACCGAGTCGCCGAAGCCTGGGCCGGTGTCACCGGGTTGTTCCGTGAGTACGGTTACCGCCGGTCGCGGAACCATGCACGGTTCAAGTTCCTGGTGAAGGACTGGGGGGCCGAGAAGGTGCGCGAGGTGTTGGAGCGAGAGTTCCTGGACTCGCCGCTGCCCGATGGTCCGGCGCCTGCCGGCGCCTCAATGTCGGCGCGCGACCACCTCGGTGTGACGCCCCAGCGTGACGGCCGGGTGTCGGTGGGATTCGCGCCGAAGGCAGGACGCATCACCGGTCACGAGCTCCGGTTGATCGCCGACATGGCCGACGACTTCGGCGACGGCCGCGTCATGGCGACCGCCCAACAGAAGCTGATCCTCACCGGCGTCGATCCGGCCCGCGCGGATGCGCTCATCGCTGAGCTCGACGACCTGGACCTTCGAGCCAGGCCGAGCGCGTTCCGCAAGGGCACGATGGCATGCACCGGCATCGAGTTCTGCAAGCTCGCGATCGGCGAGACGAAGGGCCGCGCGCGCTGGATCTACACCGAGCTGGAGCAGCGCCTGCCCGATTTCGACGAGGACGTGCGCATCCATGTGAACGGGTGCCCCAACTCGTGCGCGCGGTTCCAGGTGGCCGACATCGGGCTGATGTCGGCACTGCGGGTCCGCCCCGATGGCACGAAGTCGGACGCGTTCCTGGTGCACCTGGGCGGCACGATGGGCGAGGGCGCCGCGTTCGGCCGCAAGGTGAAGGGTGTCAAGGTCTACGCCGAGGACACCGCCGACTACCTCGAGTCGCTCTTGCGCCGATACCAACAGCAGAAGGCAGACGGTGATTCGTTCGCCTCGTTCGTGGATGCGCTGGATGCCGAGTCGATGGCGCGGTTCGCCGCGCCGCCGGTGGCACATGGAGAACTGCGATGAGCGTTCGCGCGGTTCCGTTCTATTGCCCGTTCTGCGGCGAGCAGGACATCCGCCCCGACGACGCAGGAACGACCGCGTGGCGCTGCGAATCGTGCGAACGGCACTTCGAGCTCACGGTGACCTCGGTGGGAGCGCTCAAGCAGCGAAGCGGTAGCGCAGGAGAAGAGAGCTAGTGGCCGACGTCGACCCGCACGCACCGTGGCATGAGCCGGCTATGCCGGTCCTGGACGAGGAAGCCGCCTGGGTGCACGAGGCGGCTGAGCGCTTCGAGGACGCGAGCGCGGCGGAGCTGCTGACGTGGGCCTTGGAACAGTTCCACCCGAAGATGGCGATCAGCGCCGCTGGCGGTGTCGACGGGATGGTCCTGATCGACATGGCGTGGCGCATCGATCCGTCGGTCCGTGTGTTCACGTTGGACACCGGCCGCCTGCCGCCGGAGACGTACTCGTTGTTCGAAGAGGTGCGCGAGCGCTACGGCATCGCGGTGGAGTTCGAATACCCCGACACCACCGAGGTCGCGTCGTTGGTGAACCGCGAGGGACCCAACCTGATGTATCGGGGCGTGGACCTTCGGCTCGCGTGCTGCACCGTGCGCAAGGTTGAGCCGCTCAAACGCAAGCTCGCGACGCTGGATGCATGGGTCGCCGGGCTCCGACGCGAACAGTGGGCGAGTCGCAAGAACATCGCCAAGGTCGAACTGGACCGTGACCACGGCGGCATCGTGAAACTCAACCCCCTCGCCGACTGGACGCTGGACCACGTGTGGGACTA
>DATDJD010000104.1:0-9491 GCA_036520695.1 Actinomycetota bacterium | reverse complement strand
CCGGATGGAACGGTCGTGCCGAGCTATTGCGGTCTGCGCACCCGCGACAGGGTCTACGTTCGATACGCGACCGGAGAACAAGAGCTCTATCGTCTCGACAAAGATCCGCTCCAGTTGCGGAACCTCGCGCGCCAGCATCCTCCTGCCCTCCCAGCGCTCAAGGCACGCACGAGAGAGTTGTGTGTGCCGGTGCCTCCAGGGTTCCAATGGTGAGCCACCCAGACTCCGGCCCCAGGGCGGGGAGTTTCGCGTTGGTTACCATCTCCCACCATGAGCAGGCGCTACGACGCTTCTGAGATCGAGCCGAAGTGGCAGGCCGTGTGGGCTGAAGAAGGGCTGTACCTAGCCTCCGAGGATCCGGACGACGACCGGCCGCGCTTCTACGCGCTCGACATGTTCCCCTACCCTTCGGGCGACCTGCACATGGGCCACGCCGAGGCGTTCAGCGGCGGTGACACGATCCCCAGGTTCCGTTCGATGCAGGGCTACAACGTGATGCATCCGATCGGGTGGGACTCGTTCGGATTGCCGGCCGAGAACGCGGCGATCAAGCGCGGCGTGCCGCCGCAAGGGTGGACCCAGCAGAACATGGAGCAGCAGGCCGCGTCGTTCCAGCGCATGGGCATGTCGTTCGACTGGACCCGCCGACTGGCGACCTCCGACCCTGAGTACTACCGGTGGACCCAGTGGCTGTTCCTGCGCTTCTTCGACAAGGGCCTGGCGTACCGGAAGAACTCGCCGGTGAACTGGTGCCCGAAGGATCAGACCGTGCTGGCGAACGAGCAGGTGATCCAAGGGGCGTGCGAGCGCTGCGGCACGATGGTGGAACGTCGTGACCTCACGCAGTGGTTCTTCAAGATCACCGACTATGCGCAGCGTCTGCTCGACGATATGGACCAGCTGGTCGACTATCCGGAACGCGTCATCACGATGCAGCGCAATTGGATCGGGCGCTCGGAGGGTGCGCGGGTGACGTTCACGATCGCCGAGACCGGCGAGGAGATCGACATCTACACGACGCGCCCCGACACGCTGTGGGGCGTCACGTTCTTCGTGTTCGCGGTCGATCACCCGGCGGTGGAACGGCTCGCTGAGCTCGGCGGCACATCGAAGCAGGTCGCCCCGTTGCGCGAGAAGGCCCGGTCCACGTCGCTCGTCGACCGCGAGGCCGCCGACACCAAGGAAGGTGTGTTCCTGGGCGTGCACGCGGTGAACCCGGTGAACGGTGAGCAGATCCCGGTCTACGCGGCGCCGTACGTGCTGATGGGATACGGCACGGGCGCGATCATGGCGGTCCCCGCGCACGACCAGCGCGACTTCGATTTCGCGCGTGCTCACGATCTGCCGATCCGCGTGGTCGTGGCCCCCGATGGTGCCGGCGAGATCGACCCGGCCACGATGACCGAGGCGCTGTCGCACGAAGGCGTCATGGTCAACAGCGGCTCGTTCGACGGCGAAGCCTCGCCCGCGTCGATCACGAAGGTGACGGCCTGGCTAGAGGCCGAGGGTCGGGGCCACGCCGAGGTCAACTTCCGGTTGCGTGATTGGCTGTTGAGTCGACAGCGGTATTGGGGGGCGCCGATCCCGATCATCCATTGCCCGACGTGCGGCGAGGTCGCCGTGCCGGACGACCAACTGCCGGTGGAACTGCCGGCCGACGCCGACTTCCAGTTGGGCGGGGAGTCGCCGCTGGCGCGCCATCCCACGTGGAAACACGTGACCTGCCCAACCTGCGGCGCCGAGGCGGTGCGAGACACCGACACGATGGACACGTTCGTCGATTCCAGTTGGTACTTCTTCCGGTACTGCTCGCCGGGCTACGACGACGGTCCGTTCCGGCGTGAGGACGTCGACCGCTGGATGCCGGTGAGCCAGTACACCGGGGGTGTGGAGCATGCGATCCTGCACCTGTTGTACGCGCGGTTCTTCACCAAGGTGCTCTACGACCTGGACATGGTGGGGTTCACCGAGCCGTTCCCGAAGCTCATGAACCAGGGTCAGGTGATCTACGGCGGCGCGTCCATGAGCAAGTCCAAGGGCAACATCGTGGAACCGATGCCGCTGGTCGAGCGCTGGGGTGCCGACACGATGCGCTTGATCATGTTGTTCGCCGGGCCGTTCGAAGATGACATCGACTGGAAGCTGATCTCCGGCGACGATCCCGACCGTCGGCCGGGAGTGCACTCATGGCTGGGTCGTGTGTTCTCCGTCGTGGACGACGCGGTGGCGACCGATGCGGTCGAGCCCGAGTCGATGGTTCGCCTGACCCACCGAACGATCGAGGGCGTCACCGAGGATCTGGAGCGGTTCAGGTTCAACACGGCCATCTCGAAGATGCAGGTGCTGACGAACGAGATGCGCTCGGCACTCGATGCCGGTGAGGGCGCCCGTGGTGCCGCCGAGGCGTTGGCACAACTGCTGGCGCCGTTCGCGCCCTACGCCGCCGAGGAACTGTGGCGAACCGTTCTGGGTCACGACTCGTCGGTCCACGTGTCGACCTGGCCCGGGTTCGACCCGGCTCTGACGACCCAGGCCACCATCACGATGGTGATCCAGGTCGACGGCAAGCTCCGTGACAAAGCGGAGGTCGATGCCGGGATCGACGAGACCGCGGCTCTGGAGCTGGCGCGCGCCAGCGACAAGGCGCGCGCGGCGGTCGGCGACCGCGAGGTCGTGAAGGAGATCGTCCGCGTACCCAAGCTCGTGAACCTGGTGACCCGCGGCTAGGCGTTGCGGTCTTCGACGGTGACCCGCACCCGATGCACGGAGTTGTTCGCGTAGCCGCCGATGTTCGACGTCGCCTCGATGGGTTGTCGTTCGCCGGTGGCATCGGTGGCGCGACATGCCAGCTCGTGCTCGCCCGGTGTCGCCGTCCAATCGAGATGCCATCGCTGCCACGCGTGGGGACCTGCGGGCGGATCCACGACGGCGTCGATCCAAGTCGTCCCGCCGTCCGTGCTGACCTCGACCTGGGCGATGGCCGCTGCACCCGACCACGCACGACCTTCCAGTTCGACCCGGCCTGCTGCCAGGTGACGTTCGCGTTGCGGGAAGCCCGCGACGCCGGGTGGCACCATCAGCGATCGCGGGAGGATCCGCGTCACAGGTTCACCTGGATCGTCCGGGTGCGAGCGGAGCCGGTAGCCGGCCGTGTGTTGGTAACCCTGGAACGGGTGGTCCAGCGCTTCGATGCGGTCGAGCCATTTGACGTGGGTCATGCCGTACCAACCGGGGACCACGAGGCGAAGCGGTGCGCCGTGTTGCGGAAGCAGGGGCTGGCCGTTCATCTCGTAGGCCAGCAAGACCCCGTCGCGCCTCGCTTCCTCGAGCGGAAGGGAACGCTGGTAGGACTGTTCCAGGCCGCCTTCCACCCCTCGGTCCAGGCCGGTGAACAAGATCTCGACGGTGTCGCCGGGCACGCCGGCCTCGTCCAGCACGGATGCGAGCGGCACCCCGGTCCATTCGGCGTTGCCGACCGCTTCCAGCAGCCAGGGTTGGCTCACCGGTCGCGACTCGAACATCGCCCGGCCGTTGCCGGCGCATTCCAACGTCACGGCCTCGGTGACCTGGCTCCGCGCGCGCAGGTCGTCCACCGAGAGCGTCATCGGATGGTCGAAGCCGTCGAGATGTAAGGACCACGCCGTGACGTCGACGAACGGCACGTCGTAGTGGATCAGCAAGTAGTGCAGGCCCGCAGGGGTGACGTCGTAGCGCAGCGCCTCCAGCGGCATGCCATGGTTGCGGGTCGCTTGCGCCAGCTCGTCGAAGCCCACGCCGTCGGCGCGAAGCCGCGGTGGGGCCGCACCGTGCGTAGATCCGGACACGGTTCCTCCTATCTCGGTCGATGATGCGGCGCTGACCCAGCCTTACCCGGCTCTTCCCACGGGTCAAGTCGCTGATGAAGTGATGGAGGTCACGGAAGTCGATCTGTCGTTTCCCTAGCGTGATCCCATGGCGATCAGGGAACGGCTGGATCAACTGTCACGGGCCGAGCTCGCGGGTCTCATCGTGGTCGTGGTCCTCACGTTGGCAGGCGCCGGCCTGTGGTACCTGCGGTCACTGCCGAAGCCGGTCGAGATCGCCGCCGGGGGTGTGGTCGGCGTACCGGTCGAGGGGTCCGGCGCCGTGGTCGCGGGCGTCGCCGCGAGCCCAACGGCCTCGCCGGTGCCCATCATCGTCGACATCACGGGTTCGGTCCTTCAACCGGGTGTGTACGAGTTCGTGCAGGGAGATCGGGTCATCGACGCCGTCGAACGCGCCGGGGGCGCCAAGCCCAACGCCGACCTCACGACCCTCAACCTGGCAGCACTACTCACCGACGGGACACAGATCGTGGTGCCGAAGCAGGGTGCAGCGGGAGCCGTCGGTGCCACAGGGTCGGTCGATGGCTCGGCGTCGGCGGGCGGCATCGTCAACATCAACACGGCGACAGCCACCGAATTCGAAACGCTGTCTGGCATCGGTGAGGTGCTGGCCGCGGCCATCGTCGACTACCGAACCGAGAACGGGCCGTTCACGTCGGTCGATCAACTCGAAGACGTCAGCGGCATCGGTCCTTCTACGCTCGAGGAGATCCGCGATCAGGTCACGGTATGACCGAGTGGCTCCTGCCGATCGCGGCCGGGGCGTTCTGGGCGGGACTGGTCGCGTGGACGGCGAGCCCACCCTGGCTCCGCCCGTGGATGGGAGCGGTGCTCGGCGTCGCCGCGCTGGTGTCCGCCTGGGTCGCGGCACCGTCGGCATCCGATGGGACCTCACCCTTGCGGCGTCTCGGCATGGTCGGTGGTGAGCCGGGCGTCACGCAGGCGGTGGCTTCACCCACGCTGGAACCTCGGGGGAGTGGACCGGCGGTTGCCGTATTCATCCTCGTCGGCCTGTTCTGCCTGGCCCTGGGGTGGGGAGGGCTCCAAGAGGCGCGAGTGACCGGTTCGACGCTGGCCGGCCTCGCGCCGGCGCGGGTGACCCTCGAAGGCACCCTCAAGGCTGACCCGGCACCCAGCGCCTTCGGGTGGTCCGCGGTGGTCGACATCACCCGAGCAGAATGGGAAGAGGGTGCCGCCGCGATCCGGGAATCCGTCTGGGTCGGCGGCGAGGAGGATATCCCGGAGGCGGTCCGAGGCGACCTGGTCCTCCTCGAAGGTTCGCTCGAGCGGCCGGACGATCCCGGGTTCCAGGAGTCCCTCCGCCGCAAAGGCATCGCTGTCGCGGTCCGGTTGTCCGAGTTCGAGCGTGTCGGCGGCGCGCCCAACCCGTTCGTTCGCGCGACCCAGGTCTTCCGGGCCTTCGTGGGCCGTTCGATCTCGCGACTGTTCCCACCCAAGGAGGCGGGACTGTTGCTCGGCCTGGTCCTGGGCGATGACTCCCAGCTCGATCCGGGGCTCGCGCGTGATTTCCACGCCACCGGGCTCGGGCATCTGTTGGTGGTGAGCGGCGAGAACGTCGCCATGGTGTTGGCGCCGATCATCGCGTTGGCTGCGTGGGTGGGGCTCACCCGATGGCCGCGCTTCCTGTTGTGCATGGGCACGGTGGTGTTCTTCGTGGTGCTCACCGGGGCCGAACCCTCGGTCATGCGGGCCGGCGTCATGGCCACCCTCACGCTGGTGGGCGTGCTCATGGGCAGGCCACGCGCCACCGCCTCGATCCTGGCGGGCGCGGTGTTGGTGCTCATCGTGTTGGACCCCTGGCTCGTGTGGTCGATCGGGTTCCAACTGAGTGTGGCCGCGACCGGGGGCATGGTGGCGCTCGCGACTCCCATCGCCCAGCGGCTCGGGCGGTTCATGCCGACGCCCCTCGCGTTGGCGGCCGGCACCACTCTGGCCGCCCAACTCGGGGTCACGCCGATCCTGTTGTTCCACTTCCACGAGGTACCGGGCGTGACGATCCTGGCCAACCTTGCCGCGTTCCCAGCGGTGGCGCCGGCGCTCCTCATGGGCATCGCGGCCTCGGTCAGCGCGCTCGCGTTCATGCCGGTGGGCAGGTTCCTATCGGTGTTCGCGTTACTGCCCATGCGCTATCTCGAAGGACTCGCGAACGCGCTGGCCAAGGCGCCGGTCGGCTACGTCACCTCCAAGGCGGGGCCGATCGTCCTCGTGGTGGGCGCAGCCGTGTTCATCGCGGTGACCAGGTGGTTGCGGACGGGCCGGCGGCCTCCGCGCAGCGTCGTCGTAGGGGCTGTGGCGGTGCTGCCTCTGATCGTCTGGTCGACCGCCATGGGTGTCGGGGCCCCCGACTCGCTCACCGTGCGATTCTTCGACGTCGGGCAAGGGGATTCCGCCTTGGTCACGAGCCCCGGTGGCGCCACGGTGCTGATCGACGGAGGTCCCGACGAGGAAGTGGTCGCGACAGAACTCGCGGCGTTGGGCATCAAGCGTCTCGATGTGGTCGTCGCCAGCCACCCTCACGCCGACCACATCGTGGGGTTGCCCAACGTGCTTGCCCGAGTGCCGGTGGGGTTGCTACTGCAGCCTGCGTGTCCGGGCGAGTCCGAACTGCAGACCGACTTGGATCAGGCGATCGCCGACGAAGGCCTCGACGAGCAGAACCCTCGCACCGGCGCCTCCTACGTGGTCGGTGACCTTCGCCTGGACATCCTGTCGCCGAACGAGTGCTGGACCGGCACCGAGTCCGACACCAACAACGACGCTTTGGTCGTCATGCTCAGTAGGGGAGGGGACATGGTGCTGCTGGCGACCGAGCCCGAAGAGCCTGCGCAGGAGTGGTTGCTGGACAGCGGGTTGGCACTACAGGCCGATGTGCTGAAGGTGCCGCACCACGGCGCAGCGACCTCGATCCCGGAGTTCTTCCAGGCGGTGCAGGCGAATGTCGCCGTGGTGAGTGTGGGGGAGAACACCTACGGGCATCCGGTGCCGTCGACCTTGGCAGCCCTGGAGGCCACGGGCGCCCAGGTCTGGAGGACGGACCAACACGGAACGATCACCGTCGCCTTCGACGAAGGAGTCCCGGTGGTCACGGCCGAGCGGTAATCGGGACCGTCGACCCACGGCAGGAACGCCGGTCGACTCCCTACGAAGCCTCCGAAGGTTGTATGGGCACCCGGAAGCGTCGCACCTCCTGCGGCCAACCGCAGGCCACCGCGATCTTTCCCGCCCACAGCCGCGCCGCTTCCTCGTCGGCCACTTCCACGACGGCGAAGCCGCCGAGGTGCTCCTTGGACTCGGCGAACGGACCGTCGGTGAACAGTGGGGTGCCGCTCGACGCGTCGACACCGAACACCGGGGCAGCGTCGTCCAGTCCACCCGTGAAGATCAAGACACCGGCAGCCTTCATCTCTTCCACCAGTGCCTTGACGACCTTGCCCTTCTCGCGCAGCTCCTCGACCGTGTGGTCGGGCACCCACTCGTCGTCGAAGGCGATGAGGTATTCGGTCATGTCTCCTCCTCTTTGCCGGGGGCCGTCGGCCACCCGTTGGTCTTCATCGATCAGACGGTCGGGTCGGGCAAGAACTCCCGCACCTCTTGCGTGCAGCGACAGGCGACGGCGAGCTTGGCGGCCCACCCCAGCGCTTCCTCGCGCGAGGGCACCTCGACGACCGCGAACCCTCCGAGGACCTCCTTGGTCTCCGGATACGGGCCGTCGGTGACAGCCCCATCGGTGGCCACGACGCTCGCCTGCTGGCTTTCCAGGCCGCCGCCGAACACCCACACGCCGGCGTCCCGGGCTTCCTGGACCACCTCGATCGCGGCCTTGCTCACCTCGGCCAGATCCTCCTCGGGGAAGGTCATCCAGCCGTCATCGAACGAGATCAGGTACCGAGTCATCCCATCCCTCCTTGCTCACGGCAGCTTCCGGCCGCCTCTCATCGGTTCTACGAACGACTCGCTCCGGTTCCGACAGACCGCCGACGGACATGTTCATAGCTGGTCGCGGCGGCGTGTCAGGTAGGCCGTCTCGGCGGTGTTGCCCGTCAGCGCGATGGCTCGGTCGTACGCCGCCTTCGACTCCCCGCTGCGGCCCACCCGGCGAAGGAGGTCGGCGCGGGTCGCGAAGTAGGCGTGATAGTCGACCAGCTCCTCCTGGAGACGATCGACGATCGCCAGCGCGACGTCCGGGCCATCGAGTTCCGCGATCGCAACAGCTCGATTGAGGGCGACGATCGGCGACGGGTCGAGACGAACGAGCTGGTCGTAGAGCGCCACGACCTGCGACCAATCGGTATCGCGCGCATCGACTGCCGACGTGTGCACGGCGTTGATCGCGGCCAGGATCTGGTAGCGGCCCGGGGTTTGGCCCGTGGCGAGGCGCTCCCTCACCAGCCGATGGCCCTCGGCGACCAGCTCCGCGCTCCAAGCACCACGGTCCTGCTCGTCGAGCGTGACCAGCTCGCCGTTCGGCGAGACACGGGCGGCGCGACGGGCCTCAGTGAGGAGCATCAGTGCCAGCAGTCCCGCAACTTCGCCGTCCTCCGGCAACAGTTCACGGAGCAGTCGCGTGAGGCGGATGGCCTCGGCGGTCAGGTCCTGACGCACGGGGTCGGTGTCGGCGCGGCTCGCCAGGTAGCCCTCGTTGAAGACCAGGAAGAGGACGGCGAGCACGCCGGAGACCCGTCCCGGCAGATCCTCCGCGGACGGCACCCGGTACGGGATGCGGGCCACCTTGATCTTCGCCTTCGCACGCGTGATCCGTTGTTCCATGGCGCCTTCCTGCACCAGGAAGGCACGGGCGATCTCCGGGACGGTCAGGCCTCCGATCATGCGGAGCGTCAGCGCGACACGGGCATCCGGGGCGAGCGCAGGGTGACAGCAGGTGAAGATCAGCCGAAGGCGCTCGTCCTGGACGGCGCCTACGGGGGTGTGCGGGGTGTCGTCGTCGATCATCCGGGCCTGCTCGTGCTTGTCATCTCGCTTGTTCTCGCGCCTGATCCTGTCGAGGGCCTTACGGCGGGCGGTCGTGGTCAGCCAGCCGCCCGGGTTGGGCGGGACGCCATCGACCGGCCACCGCTCGACGGCGGTCGCGAACGCTTCGGCGGCGGCGTCCTCGGCGATGTCGAGATCGCCGAACTGCCCGGCCAGGGTGGCGACCACCCGGGCCCACTCCTCGTGATAGGCCCGGGTGATCGCCTCACCGACATCGGCCCGGTTCACAGGAACGGCCGCACCTCCACCCGGCGGTTGCAGGCCTTCGATCCCGCGGCGGCCAACGCCAGCGCCACGTCGAGATCACTGGCCTCGATGACCCAGAAGCCGGAGAGCCACTCCTTCGTCTCGACGAATGGGCCATCGGTGAAGACCGCTTCGGCACCCCGGCCGTCGATGACCGTGGCCGTGCTCGGCGCCCCGATGCCGGCCGCGAATACCCAGTGGCCGTTCGCCTGGAGTCCCTCGTTGAAGGCGTCGATGTCGGCCATCTCCTCGGAGGTGCCCGAGTCGGGCGTGTCGTCGATCACGGAAACCAGGTACTGCATACGGATCATCCTCCTGCGGTACGGAACGCCCCTCGTGGGCGCTGCTCACTCGTACCACGAACACCTCCGC
>DATDJD010000103.1:0-7862 GCA_036520695.1 Actinomycetota bacterium | reverse complement strand
TCCCGCCATGCGCGAAGGCGGCTGCCCGTATTGCGAGCGCACCGTGCTCGTGTACGAGGAACCGCCCCGCTGCCCGCTGTGTGCGTGTCCCCTGGACGAGCACACGGTGAAGCCGTTCGTGTTCCCCTCCGACCGGGTGCCAGAGACCGACTGAGCGAGGGTCAGCGCATGAGTTCGATCGGGCGTCGTCCTCGAACGTCGCTCACCAACTCGATGGCCTCGGCACGATCCAGGTCCTCGACCCGGATCACGCCTTCGTGCAGCCAACCCTCTTCCAGGGCTGCTTCGCGCCCGACCCCGGGCAGGAGCCCGCAGTCCAGCGCGGGCGTGATCCAGGTTCCGTCGAGCCGCACGGTGACGTTGCTGATCGTGGACTCGGTGATCTCACCCCGGATGTTGGTCAACAGCACGTCGTCCGCGTCCGGGTGTCGAGACGACGCTTCCTCGTACCGGCGACGGAGCGATGTCTTGTGGAAGAGCATGGGATCGGTGGGGTCGATGGGATCGGCGAGGTCGAGCGCGACGCGTACCACGTCGGCGGCCGGCGGGAGCGGACCCGTCGCCACCGTGGCGTTCCCCAGCCGATCGAGGCTCACGCGAACCCGGGCGCGGTGGTCCCTGAGCCCTTCCATCGTCTGCGACAGGGTCCGTCGCAGGCCCGCTTCATCGAACACGAAACCGAAATAGTCGGCGGACCGTGCGAGTCGCCCGATGTGTAGCTCCAGATGGATCAACCCCTGGCCCGACTCGAAGCGCATCGTCTCGTACAGATCGAACCGGGGCCGACGTGCCGTGAGCACTTTGGCCTTCGCCACCACCTCGTCGTATTCGCTGCCGGCTCGTGAGTCCCACGTGATCCCGCCGCCCACGCCGTATTCGGCGGCGCCGCTTTCGGCATCGACCACCACGGTCCGGATCGGCACGTTGAACCGTGCCCGTGGGAAGCCCGAACCTTCCGGCGCCAGGTACCCGACCGCTCCGCAGTAGACGCCGCGAGGCGAGTCTTCCAACTCGGCGATGATGCGCATCGTCTCCACCTTGGGGGCGCCGGTGACCGACCCGCACGGGAACAGTCCCCGGAAGACGTCGACGAGTCCGATATCTGCCCGCGCCGTCGAGGACACCGTCGAGGTCAGCTGCCAGACGGTCTCGTATCGCTCGAGATCGAAGACGTCGCTCCACTGCACCGAACCTGGCCTGGCGACCCGCCCCATGTCGTTGCGGAGCAGGTCGACGATCATCGCGTTCTCAGCGCGATCTTTCACCGAGCCGCGGAGTGCATCGGCGACGGCAGAGTCCTCCTCGGGCCATCGGCCTCTCGCCGCCGTGCCCTTCATCGGCCGGGTCGTGAGGGTGTCGCCGTCACGGCGGAAGAAGAGCTCGGGGGAGGCCGACAGCACCCGGTACCGACCGAGGTTGAGGTAACCCGCATAAGCGCCCCGCTGTGCGTAGCACAGGTCTCGGTAGAGGCCGCGGTCGTCGCCGTGCACCTGTGAGCGGAGCCGGAGGGTGTGGTTCACCTGATAGGTGTCACCCGCTGCGATGCGTTCGTGGATCGTGGCGATCGCCAGGTCATAGGCACCCCGGTCCACCGATGGGCGCCACGCCCCCGGGTGGCCGATCTCGGGGTCGATCTGTGGCTCCGGCAACATGGTGTCCTCACGCTGCTCGAACATGGCGAACCACGCGAGTGGCAGCCGCGCGAACGGGTCAGTGGCATCACGTGATCTGACCTGCAATGAGGGGTCCAGGCCGGGTGCGGCCTCGTACGCCACGAACCCGGCCACCCACAACCCCCGAGCCGCGGCTCCTTCTGCGGCGTCGAGGACCCCGGGGACCTCCTCGGTCCGGGTCGCCTCGAACACGCCCACGGGCTCGACCAGGCGGAACGACGTCCCGCCCTCGGTCAGATCGTCGAACCTGGCTTCCAGCACCCAGGCACGATACGCGGCGCATGAGCAGGTAGCCTCGACGGCATGGGAACGCGAGGATCGGTGCTGGTGGCGATGTCGGGCGGGGTGGACTCGTCGGTCGCCGCATGCCTGCTCTCCGAGCGGGGCTACGACGTCATGGGCTCCCATATGAACCTCGTGCACCTGGACGGTGTCGAGCACGGCTGTTGCGGGCCGGCGGCTCGTGCCGATGCAGCTGAGGTGGCGAAGGTCGGCGGGTTCGACTTCGAGATCGTGGATCTTTCGAACGAGTTCGAGGCATCGGTGATCGGCGACTTCGTGGACGAGCTTTCGGTCGGGCGCACACCCAACCCGTGCGCGCGCTGCAACGGCGAGATCAAGTTCGGCGCGTTCCTGCGACGGGCAAACGAGTTGGGGATGGACTTCGTGGCGACCGGTCACTACGTGCGCCGTCAGATCGATGACGATGGCCACGCACGGCTGTTGCGAGGCGCGGACGCGGCGAAGGACCAGACCTACATGCTCCACATGCTGGGCCAAGCACAACTGCGCCGATCGCTGTTCCCGGTGGGTGGCATGCCGAAGAACGAGACCCGCATGCACGCCCAGCGGTTCGGGTTGCCCGTGGCGTCCAAGCCCGATTCGCAGGAGCTGTGCTTCGCGCCGAGTGGCGACTCGGGCGGCTTCGTTCGGTCGCAGGCGCCCTCGTTGGTGCACGCGGGTGGGCAGGTGGTGGACCCGACCGGCACACAGCTGGCCGAGCACGACGGCACGTTCGCGTTCACGGTGGGCCAGCGTCGTGGGCTGGGGGTCGCGTTGGGGGAGCCTGCGTATGTGGTCGACATCGATGCGCCGTCCAACCGGATCGTCGTCGGCCCTCAAGAGCTGTTGTCGCGTGGCGGTTTGGTCGCCGACCGTGTGTCATGGGTCGCGGGTCGCCCCCCCGGGCCCGAGCCATTCGAAGGGCAGGTGCAGATCCGCTATCGCGGGGACGATGTGCCGGCGAAGGTGGCGCCCCACGGCGATCGGATCACGATCACGTTCGATGAGCCCCAGCGCGCGGTCGCGCCCGGGCAGAGCGCCGTGGTCTACCGGGGCGACGAACTGCTGGGCGGCGGCCGGATCATCGAGTCCTTCCGCTGAACGGAACGCGGTTGATCGCCGCTGGCGTCCTCGTCACGAGCCGTCGTGACCGGCGACTACCATGGGGCCCGTGAAGCTTCTCCGTCGCCGTGCCAAGAGCTTCGATATCCAGGTGCAGGATCTGGTGCTGCACATCAACGCGCCCGAGGACTACGCAGAAGAGTCTCGCGCCGCGGCGCTCAGCTTCTGGGAGCAGCTCCAGTCCTACGCATTGCGCTACCCCGCGTTCCGACAGTCAAAGCGGCCGCTCGAGCGCATCACCGCCGATGCTCCCGACATCGTGAAGGAGATGGTGTCGGCAGCGACCAGCGCTGGGGTGGGGCCCATGTTCACGTTCCGCGGCGCCGTGGTCGACCAGGTAGGACGGTTCCTCGCAGAACAGCTCAACGAGGTCACGGTGGCCTGCGACGGCGACTACTTCATCCGTTCGCGCAAGCGCATGAAGCTAGGCGTGAAGCGCCGGGGTGGCGAGCCCCTCACGGTGGCGATCGCGCCGGCGTCGGGGGGTGTCGGCGTCTCGACCACGCTCGGTCGCGGGCGTGGCGGGGGAGGCCCCGACGGGCTCGCGGTCATCGCGAGGACGTGCATGTTGGCCGACGCCGCCGCTGCGGGAGTGCAAGCCATGCTGGGCAAGGACGATGGGCTGCGTTTGGGACTGCAGTACCTGCACGACGTACCCCACGTGGTCGGTGGCGTCGTCGTGGTGGGTGAGCGTATCGGTGTGTCCGGGGCCGTGGAGATCGTCGAGTGAGTCCCAAGAGAACGCCGAAGGGTGCGAAGCCCGCCGGCGGCAGTGACCAGCGCCAGCGCGCCGACGCGAAGGTGCGCGTCGAGGAACTCCGCGCCGAGATCGAGCATCATCGCTACCGCTACCACATGCTCGATGACCCCGAGGTCGCCGACGTGGAGTACGACGACCTGATGCGTGAGCTCCGGCAACTGGAGGACCGGTTCCCGGAGCTGCAGACGTCGGACTCGCCGACGCAGACGGTGGGGGGTGCGCCTGCGGCCCTCTTCGCACCCGTGACTCACCGCGCGCCCATGCTCTCGTTGGACAACGTCTTCAGCTTCGATGAGCTCGATCTTTGGGCGCAGCGTGTGGAACGTGGCGCCGGCGAAGGCGCTCGGTTCGCATGTGAGCTGAAGATCGACGGCGTCGCGTGTGCGCTGACGTATGAGCGTGGCCGTCTGGTGCAGGCCGCGACGCGTGGAGACGGCCGGGTCGGCGAGGAGATCACGGCCAACGTCCGCACGATCAAGGGGATACCACGCACGCTGTCCGTCGATGACCCGCCCGAGATGATCGAGGTGCGCGGCGAGATCTATTTCCCGTCGAGCGACTTCGAGGAGCTCAATCGACAGCTCACGGACGCCGAGCAACGGCCCTTCGCCAATCCCCGCAACGCCGCCGCCGGCTCCCTTCGTCAGAAGGACCCCAAGGTGACGGCGACGCGGCCGCTGCGGCTGTGGGTGCATTCGTTCGGGGCCGCCGAAGGGGTGTCCTTCGATTCGCATCTCGGGTTCCTGGGCTGGGCGGCGAAGGCGGGGCTGCCGGTGCCACCCACCACCGAGGGCCGTGATTCGATCGACGCGGTGAAAGGCTTCGTCACCCAGTGGGAAGCGGGGCGCCACTCCGTGGACTGGGAGATCGATGGGATCGTGATCAAGGTCGACCAGACCGACCTGCAGCGCGAACTCGGGACCACCAGCCACGCGCCCCGGTGGGCGATCGCGTTCAAGTTCCCGCCGGAGGAGCGCACAGGCCTTCTGAGATCGATCGATGTGCACACCGGCCGGACCGGCAAGGTCACACCGTTCGCCGTGTTAGAGCCGGTGTCGGTGGCCGGGGTCACGATCACCTACGCGACCCTGCACAATGAGGACGAAGTGCGTCGCAAGGACGTGCGCAAGGGCGACACGGTCATCGTTCGACGGGCCGGCGACGTGATCCCCGAGATCGTCGGACCCGTCCTGTCCAAGCGCAAGAAGGGTGCTCGGCGCTGGTCCATGCCCAAGAACTGTCCCTCGTGCGACACCCCGCTGGTCCGCAAGGAGGGCGAGGCCGACTACCGATGTCCCAACCGCCGAGGGTGTCCCTCTCAAGGCATCGAGGCGCTGTTCCATTTCGCGGGCCGGGGCGCCATGGATATCGAGCACCTGGGCTACATGACCCTGATGCGTCTGTTCGAAGCAGGCCTCATCGAAGACGTCGCCGACATCTATGCACTCGATGCCGACAAGCTTTCGCACATCCCGGGCTTCAAGGACAAAGCCATCACCAACGTGCTGGGGCAGGTGGAGGCTTCCAAGGACCGGCCACTGTGGCGGTTGCTGGTGGGACTCAACATCCGTCACGTCGGCAGTCACGTGGCCCAGGTGATCGCGAGGGCGTTCGTATCGATCGATTCGCTCGCCGCCGCCGGAGAGGACGAGGTCGACGCCGTGCCCGAGATCGGCCCTGAGATCGCCGCCACGGTTCGAGAGTGGTTCGACGATCCCGACAACCTCGCCTTGGTCGAGAAGCTTCGGACGGCCGGGGTTCGCCTCGCGGACGAGCCGTTACAGGAGGTCGGATCGTCTGGTCCCAAGCCCCTCGAAGGTCAGTCCATCGTCCTCACCGGCGGGCTCGAGACGCTCACTCGAGAGGAGGCGACGGAGCGGGCGCAGGCGGCGGGCGCACGAGTGGCCTCCAGCGTGTCGAAGAAGACCGCGTTCGTGGTTGCAGGCACCGATCCAGGGTCCAAACTGGCGAAAGCGGAGACCCTCGGTGTGGAGGTGATCGATGAGGCCGGATTCCTCGAGCGGCTCGGCCGATAGGTTCGTCTCACTTCGATGGCGTTCGATCGTGGTGCAGGTCGGGCTCGCGTCGTGGATCGTCATCTCCGCGATCTTGGCTGGTCTGATCTTCATCGAGATCGGGATCGTGGACGCCGCGATCGAGGGCCGTCCCTTCGACCTCGATGCGCTCCTCACCAACAGCGATCGAGCGGCCGTGCTCGCGGGTGCCTCGCTCGTCGTCCTCATCGCCACGATCGTGGCGTGGTGGGTGTGGCAGTACCGGGGCCAGGCCAACCTCTTCGCGGCGGGCAGGCGGGGGCTCGATCATCGCACGTGGGGAGCCGTGGGGTGGTGGCTCGTGCCGATCGCGAATCTTTGGATGCCGTTCAAGACCGTGCGAGAGCTGTGGAAGGCGAGCGAGCCGATCGAAAGTCCCAGCGAGTGGATGGGTGTGCCGACGTGGCGGGTTCTCGGGTGGTGGTGGGCACTGTGGATCGCGACCACCCTCTTCGGATTCGGGTTCGAGACCAACGAGACGGAGGATCTGAGCGTGATCAGGACGGATAACTACTTCGTGCTCGTCGGCTTGGCCATCAGCGTGTTCGCAGCATGTCTCGCGATCGGGGTGGTGCGACAGATCACCGAGCGACAACGAGCGTTGTCAGTGGTGCTGACCACGCGTCCCCTTCCGTCGAGGGTCGACGATGTCGAACGGTCGCAGGAGGCGGTGCCCTCTCGGCCGGACGTGGGGTGAGGGCTCGCCGGTAGACTGCTCGCCATGCCGGTTGAGATCGATATCGACCATGTCGCCAAGCTCGCGCGCCTGGACCTGACCGAGGACGAGAAGTCACAACTACGCGAACAGTTGGGCGTCATCTTGGGGCACGCCGCCGCGGTGGGCAGGGTGGCCACCGACGACGTGCAGCCTGCCGCCTCGGCGATCCCTCGCGCGAACGTCTTCCGTGAAGATTCGCCCGAACCCTCGATCTCGCACGAAGCGGCCCTCGCCAATGCCCCCGCCCAGGCCGACGGACGGTTCATGGTGCCGAAGATCGCTGAGACCGGATCGTGAGCGGCACCGAGCTGTGTGATCTGCCCGGCTGGGAGCTTTCCCAGAAGCTGGCGGCCGGTGAGGTCACGGCGACGGCCCTGACGGATTCGAGCCTCGCTCGACTCGAGCAGGTGAACGAGTCGCTGGGCGCCTTCCTGTCGGTCACTCCCGAAGTCGCTCGCGAACGCGCCGCCGAACTCGATACCTACCTCGCGACCGGTGCGCCGCAGTCGGCGGTCGCGGGCATCCCCACCGCGCTCAAGGACGTCCTCACGACGAAGGGCATCCGCACGACGTGCGGGTCGAAGATCCTGGACGGCTACGTGCCACCGTACGACTGCACGCCGTGGGTTCGCCTATCGGGTGCCGGCAGCGTCCTCGTCGGCAAGACCAACTGCGACGAGTTCGCGATGGGCTCATCCAACGAGAACTCGGCCTACGGCCCTGTCCACAACCCGTGGGATCTCGACATGGTCCCCGGGGGCTCGTCGGGTGGCAGCGCCGCTGCGGTCGCCGCCGGGGCGGCCGTCTGGGCGTTGGGCACCGACACCGGAGGCTCGGTCCGCCAGCCGGCATCGCTGACCGGCACCGTTGGCCTGAAACCGACCTACGGCCGGATCAGCCGATACGGGCTGATCGCGTTCGCGTCCTCGCTGGACACCGTCGGCACGTTCACGCGGAGCGTCCGTGACGCCGCATCGTTGCTCGGCGTCCTCGCAGGCCAGGACCGGCGCGATGCCACCAGCCTCGATGCGCCTGTCCCGGACTACACGGAGGGCCTCGACGACGGCGTCGGCGGACTGCGGGTCGGCGTGCTCGCCGAAGCCTTCGGCGAGGGGGTCGAACCTGACGTCGCTGCGTCCGTGCGCGCCGCGATCGACCGTCTCGCGGACGCCGGTGCGAACGTGGGCGAGGCGAGCCTGCCGCATGCGGAGTACGCGCTCAGCGCCTACTACCTGATCGCGCCGAGCGAGGCT
>DATDJD010000102.1:0-3202 GCA_036520695.1 Actinomycetota bacterium | reverse complement strand
ACCAGATCAAGGCCTTCGATGTGACGCCCTCGGGCGTGTGGCGGGACGGTGACCAGGATCCAGCGGATGGTGTGACGCCCGAGATCGTCCTCGGCGACGGGCAGTCCCAAGGCACCGGTGACGGCCAACTCAACTACCCGTACAACGTAGATTTCAGCCTGGACGGGAACGTCGTCTACGTGTCCGACACCGGGAACAACCGGGTCGCCCGGTGGGACGTTTCCGATCCACAGGTTCCGGTGTGGTTGCCACCGATCGGCGGCAACTGCGTCGAGTCTCCCAACCCCTGTCCCGACCCACCCGCCGACTTCGGTTCGATCGACACCCTGCGACGGGTCATCGTCGATCCGGCCGGGCGCTTGGTCACCGCTGACTTCTGGGGTAACGGGCTGGCGGTGTGGAAGTCCTCGGACATCGGCAACGGGACGACCGACGCGATGCTGCTGCAGATCGAGTTGGATGGCGCCCCTTTGCCGGGGTTCGCGCAAGCCTTCGGTGTCGCGACGGGCCCCGATGGTGAGGTCTACGTGATGGATCGGCTGAACCAGCGCCTCGAGTACTTCGACCCCTCGGGCATGTTCCAAGCGTGGGGCGGTGGACGCGGGACATCGCAAGGCCGTTTCTCATGGCCCGAAGCGGTCGCCGTGGGCTCCGATGGAACCGTATGGGCTGCCGATACGCGCGGTGACAACATCCAGCGGTGGCCCGAGGGACTCACCAGCCGCTCGAACTTCCGTCGCGGAACCAGCGGTGACGGGGTCGGGGAGTTCAACTACATCGAGGACCTCGACGTCGGCGACGATGGGCGCGTCTTCATCGCCGACACCCGAAACGATCGGGTGCAGATCTACGATCCGGTCGGTGACGGGTTCAGCGTGTTCCCGGCAGTGACGGCGATGGCCGGGCCCCAGGGGGTGGCAGCCACCGATGGGGGGATCGTCGTGGCCGACACGGGCAACGACCGGATCCTGCGGTTCTCGAGCAGCGGTGAGGAGACGGCACGGTTCACGACCGGGCTCGCCGGCCCCGAGGGCATCGCGGTGGACCCCGGCGATGGCACGATCTGGGTCGCCGACACCGGGAACGATCGGATCCTCCACCTGTCGCCAGATCTGAAGAACCTCGGACACACGTTCGGTGCATCTGGTTCGGGCAACAGGCAGTTCGATCTTCCTCACTCGCTCGATGTATCCGGCGACGCATTGTTCGTGGCTGACACGTTCAACGATCGGGTCCAGGTCTTCGACATCTCGTCACTGGGTGGCGGGACCGGAGACGTCTTCGACCCCGCCTTCTCGTTCCACGTCGCTGAACGAGGTGGTGTGGCGCCCCTCTATCCGGCTGGGGGGATCAGGGGCAAGAAGGGTGTCCGCTACGTCGCCGATTCCGGTGGGAGTCGGATCGTCGCGATCGATCGACGGGGGTCGCAGCGGACCATCAGTCCTGAGCAGGACGGGTGGAACGATCCCCGAGATCTCGAGATCGACGTATCCGATGACAAGCGACTCTGGGTGGCGGACACGTCCGACAGCCAGATCGTGAAGATGTCGGCCGCTGGTGCGGTCATGGCCGAGTTCGGTGGTCCCAGCGTGTTCCAGACCCCCTATGGGCTCGCCAACGATGCCACGGGTGTGTACGTGGCCGACACCTATCAGAACCGTATCGTGAAGATCGACAAGGCCCTGGGCGAGATCCAGTGGGCACAGGGCACGTGCGACGGTGAAGCGTTCGCGCGTCCTCGCGACGTCGCGGTGGGATCCAACGGGGACCTCTATGTCGCCGACACGGACAACGATCGCATCGTTCGGCTGGATCCGTCCGGCGACTGCGTGTCCTCGTTCGGGACCAGCGGCAGCGCTGCGGGGGAACTCGACGCCCCCCGCTCGTTGACGAGTGATGGAGATGGCGGCCTCTGGGTCACGGAGGGCGGGAGCGATCGGCTCCAGCATTTCCGCGGTAGCGGTGCGTTCATCGTCGGCAGCGACGTCGGTGGGGTCGGCTCCTCGAAGGGAAGGTTCCGTTCTGCGCATTGCGTGTTCCTCGATGGGCGGTTCGTTGACGTCTGTGACACCTTCAACTTCCGCATCCAGCGGTTCAGGGTGAAGGGCAACGGTGTCCCGGTATTCGATTCGGTCCTCGGCGGCAAGGCGCCGACGAAGGGCGGATTCAACGGGGCGTTCGACGTCGCCTACGGTCCCAACGGTTCGCTGTTCGCCACGGACTGGTTCAACCATCGGATCCAGCGGTTCAACGCACAGGGCGACCTCGTGTGGTCGAAGGGGCGCTACGGCACCGCCGACGGCAGCTTCATCTTCCCGCGCGGCATCGTGGTCGACGGAAACACGTTGGTGGTCGTCGACAGCGAGAACAACCGGCTCGATCTCCTTGCGACGTCGGACGGTTCGTTCCAGGGATCGCTGAAACCGCTCGGGACCACGTTCGCCCGGCCTCATCAAGCAGCTATCGCGTCCGGAGGCGACTACTGGATCGCTGACACCGGCAACGATCGTGTGCTGAGGGTGTCCCCGAACCGCACGGTGCAACAGGACTCGACGACGTGGGCGCAGGGCGCGCAGATCGTGAGCCCTCGCGGCATCGCGGTGGACGACGATGGGAACGTCTACATCACGACCGGAAGCAAGGTGTTGAAGTTCTCTCCGACGGGGTCGTTGCTCGCGACGCTCGCCACCGCAGGCAGCGGGTCGACCCAGGTCACGACGCCGTATGGCCTTCGAGTGGTTGACACCGATGACGGCCCCCTGCTGCTGGTCGCCGATCGTGGCAACGCTCGGGTCCTCGTGCTCACGCTCGACGGTGATCCCGTCGACAGCTTCGGTGTGGCCGGCAAGAAGAAGGGGCAACTCCATCAGCCCCAGGGCGTGGCGATGAATCCGGTGAACGGCGATGTGGCAGTCGCCGACTTCGGCAACGACCGCGTGTCGATCTGGTCGACCTAGTCCGACTCGAACTGCGTTGCGTCCCCTTGGTCTCGCACATAGAGGGCGCTCTTGGTGTCGAAGAACTCCCCAGCGGGACGGGCGTGAGCATGCCAGTGGTCCGGGATCCTCCGACGTTCCGGGTCGACCCAGTATCCACCGTCGCCGTAGCGCTCGGTCGCGATCCGCTCCAGCTGCGCGACGAGGTTCGCCTCCATCATCGCATCGGGCAGCCCGTGGGTGCGCCACACGATCATCGGGGTGCG
>DATDJD010000101.1:0-2643 GCA_036520695.1 Actinomycetota bacterium | reverse complement strand
GCGTCGAACGCGTGCCCGACACCGGCCTCGTAGTACATCGCCTTCACGGCCTCGTAGTCGGCCTCGGCATCCGCCACGTTGTCGTACGACGCTCCGAGCACCACCAGCAGATCCTTGTCACTCATCACACACCTCCCGTGTCCGGTGTTCCTCCATCTGTCCGACCTCGATCCGGCCTCAGATCCCTTCGACGGCCTCCAACCGGCCAGAGCGCACCGCGTCGACGAACGCCTCGAAGTCCTCCTCGTTCTGCACGGCGTAGCGCTCGGAGAAGTCCGTGAGCGCCCGATCGAACGTGTCGCTCTTCCCGAGGTAGGCACTGATCGCGACCGGGTCTCCCGAGCGAGCGTGAGCGCGCGCGAGCGTCCAGCCGCACAGGCCGGCGTAGAACTCGAGGTTGACAGCCGGCATCGTTTCGATGACGGCCGACCCCTTCATGTCGCGGAGTTGGCGCCAGTAGAGATGCCGGTTCGCCTCCACTCCCTTCGTCCACCCGAGGAAGATGTCGCTCGCGGCCTGCATCATCCGCTGGCCCTGCACCACGCGCTCCCCCGGCTGCTTGAAGCGGCTCTTCGGCAGGTGATCCTCCAGGACCGAGGTGGTCGCCTCCTTCACCTGGAGGAAGAGCGGGTCCTCCTGGTCGCGACCCTGGAGCAGGACGATGAACGCCCGCGTGCCCACGCTGCCCACGCCGACGACCTTCCTCGCGACGTCGATGATCTCGAACCGTTCCAGAAGTTGACGGCGGTCGTCCTGCAGGGTTGCGCGGTAGGACCGGAACTGGTCGTGGATCAGCTGGTCGATCTCGCCGGCCGGCATCCCTTCGAGTTGCGGAAGCTCACGGAGCGGGACGACAATCGGCGGCTGGTTGACGATGCGGTATCGACCGTCCACCACCTCCGCTAGCTTGGACAACGCCTGCAGGCTGTCACGGGTTCGCGCCTTCGCCATGACTTTCTCCGCGCGCTTCTTCCCCTGCTTGACGTCCGCCTTCCGATCCCCCGTCTTCGCGAGGCCCTTGATGGCTTCCATGAGGTCGCGTTCGGAGAAGCGTGCGTACCAGATGTCCATCGTGCCCATCTGGGCGAAGTCGGCCATCGCCTCGCGGTACGCGCGAACGGACGCCGTCGTGATCGCCCGGGTCTGCGACTTCGTGAACCCGTTGTTGCGCCCTGCGATCGTGAAGCTGGCGGACATGCGCTTGACGTCGTACTCGAACGGCCCGGGCAAGGTCTCGTCGAAATCGTTCACGTCGAACATCAACGCCCGCTCGGGCGAGGCGAACAGCCCGAAGTTCGACAGGTGCGCGTCGCCACAGAGCTGGGTGGTGAGACCTGCACGTGGCGTGTCCTTGAGGTCGGCAGCCATGATCTTGGCGGCGCCTCGGTAGAACGTGAACGGCGACACCATCATCCGCCCGTGTCGTACGGGAACCAGGTCTGGCTCCCTGGTCGCGTCTTGCTGCTCGAGCAGGGCGACCGGATCGGGTCGATCCTTCGCGGGCTTCCAACCTTCATGCGCCGACGGAGCCGTCGTGCTGCGGGACTGCTTGCCCTGTGCCTTGCGTTCCTTGATGCTCGGATGCGCGACCGCGGTTGCGGTGGCCATCGCCATCACTCCTTCTTCGATCCTCGGCGCCCTAGCGCGTCATCGTGATGTCGCGACCGTGCGCCGTGAGGGCCCAGATGACGGCCACGTCGATCGCGATGACGACGATCCCCCAGACCGGATACACCGGCAGCCACGCGAAACTCACGAGTGCGCTCACTGCCGCGATGATCACGCCGACCGTCCGCGCCCACACCGCACCCCTGAACACCCCGAAACCGGCGAGCACGACGATCACACCGCCGATCAGGTGGATCCATCCCCACGTGGTGGCGTCGAACCGCAGGATGTAGTTCGGCGTCACGGCGTAGAACTCGTCCTTGAGGATGCCGGCGAAGCCGGCGATCGCGTGGAAGAACCCGATCAGGATCAACATGATCCCGGCGAACATCGTCCATCCGACCGCACCGGCGCTTGGCTGTTGATGCGACATGCGTCCCCTCCTGTCTCATACCGCTCATCGAGGCTCATCGGCCTGGTTGCAGCGATCGTAGGTCGGCTCGCCCCGCACCTCATCATGCAGTTCGGGTGATTCGCCGTCCATCCCAGACCCTGGGCGGCCGTAGGCTACATTCCGACCGGTTCGATCTCGCTCGGGCGCCACGTCTTGTCGAAGAAGGACTCCAGGGGACTGTAGAGACGCAGGATCGGGAACCAACCCAAGCCTTCTGTGGTCTGGATCCAATTGCCCTCAGCACCGTCCGATGGTCGCTCGGGCGCGAACGTGAGCGTCGTCGAACCGTCCTCGTTCGCGGTCGCCGCCGGTGTCGGGTAGGACTGGCTCCCTGCACGAGGGAAGCGCTGGGGAGTCTGCAGCATCGATCTCGTCTGGTTGTCGTACAGGGTCACCGACCAGAAGCGAGCCGCCGGGATGTCCTTGGGTAGCGTCATCCGATAGGTCTTCCCGCCGTCGAGCCGCTCTCCGTCGGCGTCCTTGACCGCCATCAGGTATTGCGAGCCGATGTTGGTGAGTCGCATGCACATCGCCGGCGAGACCACGGTAGCCGCATACAGGAACGAGGTCCGGGAGTGCAG
>DATDJD010000100.1:0-9172 GCA_036520695.1 Actinomycetota bacterium | reverse complement strand
CCTGGTGGAGCGAGGCGAGTTCACGTCGGGCACCACCGGACGCCACCACGGCTTGCTGCATTCCGGCGCGCGCTACGCCGTCAACGACCATGAGTCGGCGGTGGAGTGCATCGAGGAGAACATGCTCCTGCGTCATATCGCACCCGGCTCCTTCGAGGAGAACGACGGCCTGTTCGTCGCCGTCACCGACGAGGACATGGCGTTCGTACCCGAGTTCCTGGAGGGGTGCGCCGCCAGTGGCATCGCCACCCAGGTCCTGCAGCCAGATCAGGCGCTCCGCCTGGAACCAGCGCTCAACCCCGAGCTGCAACTCGCGGTACGGGTACCGGACGCGACGATGGACGCGATGCGGATGCCGTTGCGGTTCTTCGCGTCGGCGAAAGCCAACGGAGCCGACCTGCTCAATCACGTCGAAGTGCTCGACCTGCTCTCATCCGGTCGCGGGATCTCGGGGGCCCGCGTTCGCGACCGGGTGACCGGTCGTGAGACCACGATCGGTGCCGACCTCGTCGTCAACGCGACCGGACCATGGTCGGAACAGGTCGCGCGCATGGCCGGCGTCGATGTACCGATCCATCCCTCCCCCGGCGTCATGCTCGCCGTGCGAGGCAGGCTCACGAACATGGTGATCAACCGGCTCCATCGGTCCGGCGACGGTGACATCGTCGTGCCGCAGCGTGCCCTCACCGTCGTGGGCACCAGTTCGTGGGTCGTCGAGGACCCGGACGACCTCGGGATCCCACCCGATCACGTCGAGCGCATGGTGTCGGAGGGATCGATCCTGGTGCCTGCCGTGCGCGACGCGCCACACCGGTCGGCGTGGTCGGCTGCCCGGCCCCTGATCGGGACCAAGGAGGACGCCGACTCCGGGCGGGAGCTCTCGCGCACCTTCAAGACGATCGACCACGCCCGAGACGACGGGGTCGAGGGCTTCGTCACGATCACGGGGGGTAAGGCCACCACGCTCAGGGGCATGGCGGAGGTCTGCGCCGACGTCGTGTGCGCCAAGCTGAGCATCGATCAACCCTGCCGCACCCGGGAGACCGTCCTGCTACCCCACACGGCGGCCTTCGCCGCATGAACGGGACGAGGCGCTTCCGAGTCCATCGGTTCGACCGCGACGCGGGGCCGGCGACCACCCAGGAGTTCGAGGTGCCGGTCGGCGAAGGGACGACGGTACTCGAGGCACTCCGATGGATCCAGCTCCACCGCGACCCGACCCTGTCCTTGCGGCACTCCTGCTTCCATGCCTCCTGCGGGACGTGCGGGGTCCGAGTCAACGGCAAGGAAGGGCTCGCCTGCGTCACGCCGGTCGAACGCGAGGGCGGCACGGTCTCGGTCGAACCGATCGCGAACCTCCCGGTGCTCACCGATCTGGTCGTGGACATGGCGCCGTTCGTCGAACGGTTCCCCGCCCCACACCCGATCGTTCGTGGCAGCGAGTTCATCCCCGGCGCCCAGACCCCCGACGACGTCGAGGAGTACATGCGGTTCGAGGATTGCATCGAATGCGGGTTGTGCCTGTCGGCATGCCCCGTCGCCGCGACCGACGACACCTACGTCGGACCCGCCGCCCTCGCCTACGCGCAACGCATGTTGGAAGACGATCGCGGTGACCGGGAAGCGTTGCTGGACTGGGCTGACAAGGACAACGCTGCCTGGCGCTGCCACGCCGCCTTCGAATGCACGGAAGCATGTCCTTCTGACGTGCGACCTGCCCAACGCATCATGGCCCTGCGCAAGGAGCTTCGTGGTCGCGGCAAAGCATCGGAGCGTGCGACGACCTCGCTCCCTGCAACCGAGGAGGTGGGATGAACGAGCCTGATCTCGGAGCCACCGATCCCGATCGTGACCCGGGCGTCGAGGAGATCCTTCGGGTCCGGCGCCAGCGTGGGCCGGTGGAACGCAGCGCGCCTGGTCCGGTCGCATGGTTCGATGTCAGACGCCGGGGGACCGGTCACTTCGCCTTCTCGTTGAACCGCATCACCGGCCTCGGGCTGGTGTTCTATCTCTACCTGCACCTGGCTGTGCTGTCCCAGCTCTTGGGCGGCGCCGACGCCTGGAACTCGTTCCTGCAGACGGCGACCACCCCATTGTTCCTGGGCCTCGATGTCCTGCTGGTGTTCGGGCTCCTCGCACACGGGCTGAACGGACTGCGGCTGGCCCTGGTGGGAAGCGGCTACGTCCCCAACCGGCAGAAGGCCCTCTTCTGGTCCCTCGCGACGTTCGGGGCGATCATCCTGCTCTACTCGGCGATCCATGTGTTCGGGGCCGACGGATGAACTCGCCCATGCCCACAGGCTCGGCGCCGACGCGCTCACGCACCTGGCGCTGGACCGCGATCACCGGCCTCGCGCTGTTGGTACTCGTGACGATCCACATGGTGGCGCACCATTTCGTCGTCGAGGAGATCGGCGGGCTGCGGTCCTACGACGATGTCATCGCCTACATCTCCACGCCGGTGATCTTCGTGATCGAGGGCATCTTCCTGGTCGTGGTGACGATCCACGCGATGCTGGGACTGCGCTCTGTGCTCTTCGACCTCGGGCTCGGCGCATCACGGCGCCGGTTGATCGATCGAGGGCTCCTCGCGCTCGGCGTCGTCACGGTCGTCTACGGGTTCGTGCTGATCGGCGTTCTGGCGTCGAGGGGCTAGGTCGCGATCGCGATGGTCGGCATCGTCCTCGTCTCCCACAGCTATCGGATCGCTGTGGGTGCTGCCGAGCTCGCCCGCGAGATGGGCGGACCCGATGTTCGACTGGAAACCGCAGGCGGTTTGGACACACCCGACCATGCGATCGGGACCGACGCAGTGCTGGTGATGGCCGCGATCGAACGGGCGTGGTCGGACGACGGCGTGTTGGTCTTGATGGATCTGGGCAGCGCGGTCCTGTCTGCGGAGATGGCCCTGGACCTGCTCCCCGAGGAACGCCGAGCGGGCGTCGTGCTCTGCGAAGCGCCGTTCGTCGAAGGAGCGGTCGCAGCGGCGGTGACGGCGAAGCTCGGAGCATCGCTGGACGACGTTGCCCGCGAAGCTCGTGGCGGCCTCGCGGGCAAGGTGGCGCACCTGGGCATGGATGTCGAAGACGAGACGGCGTCCGAGGTGGTCGTCGATGAGGGCTCGTCGACGGCGACGATCACGGTGGGCAACCCGCACGGCCTCCATGCTCGGCCGGCCGCCAGGTTCGTACAGACGGCTTCGGCGTTCGACGCGAGGGTCGACGTTCGCAACCTCACCAACGGTCGCGGCCCGGCGAACGCTGCCAGCCTGAATGCGATCGCGATCCTGGGTGCCACCGAAGGACACCAGCTGGAGATCTCCGCGTCCGGACCCCAGGCCGCTGAGGTGGTCGCCGCCCTCAGTTCGCTCGCTGAGCGGAACTTCGACGAACACCCATCGTCGGGACCACCGGCCACCTCGATGCCGGTGGCCGACACCGGGGCCGAGACCGTCGGCATGGCGGACGGCGTCCTGCGAGGCCATCCCGCTTCACCGGGGATCGCGATCGGACCGATCGCGCACTTCCACGTGCCCACGATCGACGTGCCCGAAGGACGAGCCGACGACGCGGACGCCGAACTGCGCGCCCTCGACGACGCGCTCGAGGCAACGGCGATCGCCGTCGCCGCCCAACGCAGTGCCATCGTGGTCCGAGCGGGCGCGCAGGAGGCCGAGATCTTCGACGCGCATCTGTTGTTCCTGCGTGACGAGGCCGTGCTGGTCCCGGCACGAACGGCGATCCGCGATGACCATGCGACCGCGGCCCAGGCGTGGCGAGCAGCGATCGGCAACACGGCCGCGGCGTGGGATGACCTCGACGACCCGTACCTACGGGCACGCGCTGCCGACCTACGCAGCATCGGAGACCAGGTGCTGGCACACATCGTCGGGGTCGAGCTGTCCGCCCCCCGGCTCACCACCGAAGGGGTCTTGGTCGCCGCAGACCTCACCCCTGCGGACACCGCACACCTGGACCCCGATATGACGCTCGGCATAGCGACGGCGCATGGGGGCCCGACGTCGCACGCTGCGGTCTTGGCGCGCTCCCTGGGCATCCCGGCCATCGTGGGGGTCGGGCCGGCCATCCTCGCTCTCGTCGAAGGCACGACCGTAGTGCTCGACGGGGACGATGGGTCGGTGCTGGTCGAACCCGACCCCGACACCACCGCCCGCATCGGCACCGAGCGTGGCCGACGACTGACGTTGCTCCGCGAGATGAAGGTGCGGGCGGGTGAGCCTGCCATGACGACGGACGGCACACCGATCGAAGTCGCAGCCAACGTCGGTCGACCCGACGAGGTCGGGCCCGCGGTCGCCGCCGGCGCCGACGGTGTCGGCCTGTTCCGAACGGAATTCCTGTTCATGGACCGGACCACGATGCCCGACGAGGATGAGCAGACCGAGGCCTATCGCGCCGCTGCGGAGGCGCTGGCAGGTCGCCCGCTCCTGCTTCGCACCCTCGACGCCGGCGCCGACAAGCCCATCCCCTACCTGGAGCAACCCGTCGAGTCGAACCCGTTCCTCGGGGTCCGGGGCGTGCGGTTGGGACTCGCACGACCCGAGCTCCTGCGAACGCAACTGCGCGCGGTCCTGCGGGTCGCTCAAGATCATCCCGTCCGGGTCATGTTCCCCATGGTTGCCACGACCGACGAGCTCGACGGCGCCATGGCTTCGTTGGAAGGAGCCCGCGACGATCTCAACTCGACCGCAACACTGGAGACCGGTGTCATGGTGGAAGTGCCGTCGGCGGCGCTGATCGCGTCTGCGCTCGCCGCCAAGGTCGACTTCCTCTCGATCGGGACGAACGACCTGACCCAGTACACGTTGGCCGCCGATCGCGGGAACGAACACGTGGCCGGCCTGTCCGACGCACTGCACCCCGCGGTCCTTCGATTGATCAGAACGACCGTGGAGGGCGCGAACACCCACGGCCGATGGGTCGGCGTCTGTGGGGAACTCGCGGGTGACCCGACCGCCACCGCGTTGCTGCTCGGACTCGGCGTTCGGGAACTCTCCATGAGCGCGCCGGCGATCGCGGTGGTGAAGCACGCGGTCCGTGACGTCGATCTCACGAGCGCCGAGGCGATCGCATCCAGGGTACTCGCGGTGGCATCCGCGTCTCAGGTCCGCGAGATCCTTGTGCAGGCGTGAAACCGACCACTGCTACGATGCCGCGAACGCCGTGATGAGCACCGCCGACGAACGAGCCGCCCGGTTCCTCACGGCCATCACCTACCTGCGGATCGTGCTGACCCCGGTCGTGATGGCCTTGATCATGGCGGGCGACCGCGTCGCCTGGGCCACGACGGCCGCCGCAGTGCTCTTCGCGATCGCGGCGATCACCGACTTCTTCGACGGACGGCTCGCCAGGCGGTGGAAACAGACCACGGCGCTCGGCACCTTCCTGGACACCACCGCGGACAAGCTCCTGGTGTCGGGCGTGCTGATCGCGCTGGTGGCGGTCGACCGTGCGTCGATCTGGGTCGCGTTCATCATCATCGGGCGGGAACTCTTGATCCTGGGCCTGCGTGGTGCTGTCAGCGCGGCCGACGGCACGGTGGTGCGCCCTTCGATCTGGGGCAAACTCAAGGCCAACGTGCAATTCGTGGCCATCTTCCTGGCGATCTGGCGGCCCGACATCCGCATCGGCGAGTGGTACATCGACCAGGTGGCGCTGGCGATCGCAGCACTCATCACACTGGCGTCGGCAGCCGAGTACCTCGCACGGTTCGGCCACCTGCTCTCCGGTGCAGTCGGTCGCGGGCCGGACGAGCGATCCTCGTCCGGATCGTAACGACGTGGGACCGGTCTTCCTCACCGGTGGTTCGGGGTTCGTCGGTGGCGCCCTGCTCGCCGAGCTCGTACGTGAGCAGCGTCCGGTTCGTGCCCTGGCGCGCAGTGAGGTGGCCGCCGAGAGCGTTCGATCGCTGGGCGCACAGCCAATCCGCGGTGACCTCGACGATCATGCCGCCCTCCTCGCGGGCATGCGCGGTTGCACGACGGTCTTCCATGCCGCCGGTGTGAACGCGATGTGCGTGCGTGACCCGGCCCCGATGATGCACGCCAACGTGGCCGGTTCGATCGCGGTCGTGCGCGCAGCGGCGGCCGCCGGTGTGCCTCGCATCGTGTACACGTCATCGGCCGCCACCATCGGTGAACCTGAAGGGGTCGTAGGAAGCGAAGGCACGCCTCACCGCGGCACCTTCTTGTCGGCGTATGAGCGCTCGAAGTTCCTCGCCGAACATGAGGTGTTCGAACTCGCCGCCCAGCTGGGAACCGAGGTCGTGAGTGTGAACCCGTCGTCGGTTCAGGGACCCGGCCGGATCGGCGGCTCGTCGCGATTGCTCCTGGACCTGGTGAACGAGAAGTTGCCGGTGGTGATCGACACCTCGGTGTCGATCGTGGACGTGCAGGACTGCACCCGGGCGCACCTGCGTGCCGAAACGCAGGGTCAGCCGGGAGCCCGGTACCTGATCAATGGTGCATCGCTCACGATCCGTGAGGCGATCGGCCTGCTCCAGCGCATCTGCGGACGGCCGCGGCGCACGATGTTCGCCCCCCGCGCCGTCGCAGGAGCCCTCCGTCCGATCACCGCGATCTCGGCGAGGTTCGGATCGAACGATCCGTCGATGTGTCCGGAGATGGTGCGGACCCTGCTCCATGGACACCGCTACGACGGCTCGCTCGCTGAACGTGAGCTGGGATTGCGCTACACACCGCTCGAGACCACGATCCGACGAACCTTGGCGTGGTATTCGGCGCGAGGACTCGCCCCCGCGCCCAAGGGCGACGGCAGCGAGGCAACGTCGCGCGCGACCGACACGTAGGATTGCGCCCACCGCGCGAGGGCCGCCGCGGCGCAGAACGTCCGGGAGGCATCAACACCGTGAGCGACACCCAACGACCCGATCGGAACCTCGCCATGGAACTCGCTCGCGTCACCGAGGCCGCGGCGCTCGCCGCAGGGCGGTGGATCGGCCACGGGGACAAGATCGCGGCCGACCAGGCCGCCGTCGATGCGATGCGACTCATGATCGACACCGTCTCGATGCACGGCACCGTCGTGATCGGTGAAGGCGAGAAGGACGAAGCGCCCATGCTCTACAACGGCGAAGAGGTCGGCAACGGCGACGGGCCCGGCGTCGACGTGGCGGTCGACCCGATCGACGGCACGACGCTGACCGCGGTCGCCCAACCGAACGCGCTGTCCGTGATCGCCCTGTCTCCCCGGGGCACGATGTTCTTCCCCGGTGAGGCCGTGTACATGGAGAAGGTCGCAGCCGGCCCCGAGGCTGCGGACGCCATCGATGTCACCGCGACCCCGGAGGACAACGTTCGTGCGGTCGCGAAGGCGAAAGGGGTCCGGCCGGAGGAGGTCAGCGTCACGATCTTGGACCGACCGCGCCACGCCGACATCATCGCCGCGGTCCGAAGCGTAGGCGCACGCGTCTACCTCATCAGCGACGGCGACGTCGCCGGAGCGATCTCGGCGGCTGCGCCTCGCTCAGGCATCGACCTGTTGATCGGCATCGGGGGCACGCCCGAAGGCGTGATCTCCGCAGCGGCCTTGAAATGCCTCGGCGGCGCGATCCAAGGACGGCTCTGGCCCCGCGACGATGAAGAGCGCCAACGACTCATCGACGATGGATTCGACCTCGACGCGGTGCTCATGACGGACGACCTCGTCAGCGGCGACGACGTCTTCTTCGCCGCGAGCGGCATCACCGACGGCGATCTGCTCCGCGGGGTTCGCTATTGGCCCGATGGCGCCACCACCTATTCCATGGTGATGCGTTCCCGGTCGGGGACGGTTCGATGGGTGGAAGCCGAGCATCGGTTCGAGAAACTCGAACGTTTCTCCCCTATCGCGTACCGCCGCTGAAGCCCAAGGTTTCCCGACCGGCTGCGGATCAGTCATCGCGCTATCATCCGAGACCCCAACCGAGCCCGAGGACGAGGAGGTCATCCGAGATGGCGGAAAAGACGATCTTGGTCTGCGATCAGTGCGGCAGACCCGCAGCCGAAACGGCCACGATCAAAGTGGCGCGCGGCAACTTCGTGAAGGATCTCTGCAGCACCCACGTCAACGAATTGGTTGCCGGCGCCCGCAAGCCACGGCCGGGCCGTCGCAAGGGTGTCGTCAACAAGCCGGCACCCGCCGTCCAACCGAAGAAGCGCGGACGTCCTCGCAAGAATCCTTAAGTTTGCGGGTCGCCTCCGGGCTCCCCGTCAGGCCCCTCGTCGATGGCTTCAGGGAGGCGGTAGGTCCCTTTGCCGACCCGATCCACGTCACCACGGTCAACCAACGTACGCAGGGATGTCAGGATCTCTCCGCGTACGTCTCGGATCTCGAAGGGATCGAGGTAGCCCTCGCGCAAGGCGCGGTCCTGGATCACGGTCCAATGCAACGGCTCCTCGGCCGACCGCAGCACCAGGAGGATCGCATCGGGAGGCTCCACGTCAGCGGCGTCGGGCCGGGTTCATGACCCGCTCGGCGAACAGTTCCACGATCGAAGGTTCCGGGATCGCGAATGGCAAGACCCACGGCGCCACGATGATCTCTTCCACACCGAGTGCTTCGAACTCCGTGATCCGTTCGAGTGCGTCAGCGGGGGTCCCCGAGAGGGTGTCCGCACGCCAGGTCGCCGAGTTGTCGTTGTCGATAGCCCCCCCGGGCATCGCGGCACGGCCCCGGGCGAACAACGCTTCGTAGCCACGTTCATCCTCAGCCAGCAGGGAGTACATGCCGACCGACAGCCGAAGGGTCGCTGGATCTCGGCCTTCGGTTGCACAAGCGGCGCGCGCTGCGTCCACCCGCTCCGCATACGCGGCAGGCGTCCATCGCCACGCCGCGTTCCATCCGTCGGCATGGCGTGCCGCCAGCCGCAGCAACCTGGGTCCGCCCTTGCCGCCGATCCAGAGCGGGATCCGTGGCTGCTGGACCGGTCCGGGGAGCAACGGAGCCTGGTCCAACGTGAAGAACGTCCCCTCCATCGAGGCCGGCCGGCCCGAGAACAGCGCACCCAGGGCGGCGAACGTCTCCTCCATCTGTGAGAACCGCTCGCCGACATCGCCATATCGGTAGCCGAACGCGTCGAATTCCTGCTCGAGCCAGCCGGCCCCGATCCCCAGATCGAGCCTGCCGTCGGACAGTTGATCGATCGTCGCGGC
>DATDJD010000099.1:0-4339 GCA_036520695.1 Actinomycetota bacterium | reverse complement strand
GTCCATGAGCACTTCGATGGCGCTGCTACACTCAGCCCACTCCATGAAGTTCCGCGACTTTCGCATTCCCAACTTCCGGCGGCCGACAGTGTTGGCCGCCTTCGCCGTTGTCCTCGCGACTGTCCTTGCGCCGGTGTCCGCAGGAGTTGGAGCAAGCGCTCAAGGGTCGGCCGACGCAACTCCACGCAGCTGCGCACGGACGTCGAAGCCCTACGACATCGGTTCGGCCACCGTCTCCGTCAGGCGCGGAGGTCACACCTTGCCGATCACGGTCAACTATCCGGCGGCTTCCTCCGGCTCCGGTGCTCGGGCCGCGTGCGGCAAGTTCCCACTCGTGATCGCGACGCACGGATCCCAGGGTGATGGCCCCTCGGCAGCCGCCCTCCACACCTACCTCGTTCGAGCCGGATACGTCCTGGCGGCCCCCAGCTTCCCCGGCGGGTTAGAGATCAACAGCCACGCGAAGGACGTGCGCTCGGTCATCTCCAAGATGCTCTCGGTGAACCGTCGCGGCGGCGAACCCTTCGCACACCGCATCAACTCCAAGAGGATCGGTGTCATCGGTACCTCCATGGGAGGCATGATCGGGATCGCGCTCGCTGGCAAGTGTTGCCTCGACCGGCGGATCGACGCCGTCGTGGCGAAGGCCGGAACGTCATACGGCTCGGGTTCCTTCTCCAGGAAGGGCCCGGCGTTGCTCATGATCAACGGCAACGACGATGGCACGATCTCGTACAGCAGCGCTCGCGAGACGTACCGCCGCGCGAAGCACCCCAAGGGGTTCATCACCCTGAACGGCATCGGACACGACCTGAACGTCAGGAACGACCCCATCCTGTCCGAAGCCTCCCTCGGGTTCTTCACGCGGTACCTGCGCGGGTCTGGCGCGGGGCTGCGTCGCGTCGTGCGCGCAGTCGCAGACTCGAGCATCGCGAGTCTGCAGAAGGACTGGTAGCGCCCGCGCTCACCGGGCCTTGGTCGCAGGACCTTCGGCCACGGGCGTGAGACTCCTGGCCGATGCCCTTCGACGTCGCACGGCATAGCTTCACCTGATGCGGATCGACCGAACGGCGATGAAGCCTTCCCGCCCCAAGGCGCTGCCCTGGGACAACTCAGGCTTGCGGGACCGGCTGCAAGGCCAGGACCTCACCGAGTTGCAATTGGAAGAACTTCACGCGTTGGCCCGCGACAACGACGAACCGATATCGCGATGGAAGCGGCAGGGTCGCGCGAGGAACACGGTCGCGACCTAGGGAGCTGACCCTGGATCGGCGTTCCGCTGACGTCGGGCCTCCATGACGTCGCGCAGGGCAGCCACCACCTCAGGCATCTCGGCTTCCATCTTGGCGAGGTCGTCGGCCGGGATGGCGATCGCTTCCACCGATGTCGTCGCGCGCGCGGTCGCCATGCGGCGTTCCTGCATCAGCAGCGACATCTCGCCGACGGGGTCGCCGGGTCCCAACGTGGCGAGTGATTCACCGTCGTGGAGGATCTCCACCGCGCCTTCCTCGATCACCAGCATGTCCCAGGGAAGGTCTCCTTGCTCGAACAAGATCTCGCCGGGTTCGGCGTGCACCACGCGGGTCCAGTGAGCCACCTGGGCGAGGTCGTGATAGTCCAGGTCGGCGAACAGATCGAGTGCCCGAAGTCGCTCCACGTCCATGCTCATGCCCGACAGTATGCTCCGCGTTCATGAAGGTCGTGACCTGGAACGTGAACTCGATCCGGCAGCGGCTCCCGCGTCTCCTGGGTGTGTTGGCCCGCCACGAGCCAGATGTGGTCTGCCTGCAGGAGACGAAGGTCACCGATGAAGACTTCCCGTTCGACCAAGTGCGAGATGCCGGCTTCCACGCCAGCAGTTGGGGTCAGCGGGCTTACAACGGCGTCGCGGTGCTGACGAAGGAACCACACGAGATCGTGAGCCGGGGGATGCCCGACGATCCCGCGGCACCCGACGCCCGGTTGCTCTGCGTCAACACGCCCGCCCTCACGGTGGCCACCGTGTACGCGGTGAACGGTAAGACCGTCGATGATCCCGCCTACGTGACGAAGCTGGCGTGGTTCGACGCGTTGCGGGCGTGGGTGTTGGAGAGCTTGGACCTGGATCAACCCGTGCTACTCGGCGGGGACTTCAACATCACGCCCGATGATCGCGACGTGCATGATCCCGACGCATGGCGCGGCAAGAACCTCGCCAGCCAGCCCGAACGCGACCGGTTGGCCGCGCTCGAAGCGGTGGGTCTGGCCGACCTGGGACGCGAAGCGGCAGGTGACGTCGTCGGGCCGTTCACCTTCTGGGACTACCGCATGGGCGCGTTCCACCGAGGCTGGGGGTTGCGGATCGACCTGCTGCTGGGCTCGGCGTCGCTGCGCGAGCGCCTCGTGAGCGTGGAGGTCGATCGCGAGGAACGCAAGCCCACCGCGGGGGAGGGCAAGCCCAGCGATCACGCACCCGTGATCGGAACGTTCCGGGATCTCGTGTGATGGCGCCCGCGTTGCCAGGTATCTCGGTGTCGACGGAGTGGTTGCTCGACCAGAGGGTCGGCGACGTCGTCGTCGCGGACGTGCGCTGGGTTCCGGGTGGATCGGTGGCCGAGGTGTTCGAACGCGGCCACCTACCTGGTGCGATCTCGTTCGACCTAGACGAGGATCTGGCTCGGCCGGCGTTCGACGGGCCGGGTCGCCATCCGCTGCCGGATCCAGCGACGTTCGCCGAGGCGATGAGGGCGGCAGGCATCGGTGACGACATACCGGTGGTGGCCTACGACGACGTCGGTGGCTGGGTCGCGGCCCGGCTGTGGTGGATGCTGCACGTCACCGACCACCCGGTGGCGTTGCTGGACCTGCCTTCGCTCGATGCGTGGGCTACCGCCGGCGGGACGCTCGAGGATGGGCCGGTGGCACCCCAACCGGTCTCGGTGTTCACAGAACGTCCCTGGCCCGCCGACCGTCTCGCCGACGCTCTGCAGGTGCGTGCTGCCCTGGTGACCGGGAGCGCCACCGTGGTGGACGCCCGGGCGGGGGAGCGCTATCGAGGCGACCTCGAACCGATCGATCCCGTGGCCGGGCACATCCCCGGGTCGGTGAACGCCCCGTGGGCAGGCAACCGCGAGGACGACGGTGAGGGCGAGCTGCTGTCTCCGGCCTTGATGCGCGCGCGGTACGAGACCTTGGGGGTGCACCAGGGCGATCGCGCGATCGCGTCGTGTGGCTCAGGTGTCACGGCGGCCTTCGCCGTCTTCGCGATGGAACTCGCAGGCCTGCCTGGCGCCAAACTCTACGAAGGGTCATGGTCGGATTGGACGCACGATCGGTCCCGACCGATCGCCACGGGCCCCGAGCCGGGGCGCATGCCCGACTAGCTGGTGGCGCAAGGGTTAGACCATGTCCTGTGGTCTGACCTGCTGGTCGTACTCGTCGGCCGTGAGGAAGCCCAGCGCGACCGTCGCCTCCTTGAGGGTGAGCCCTTCGTGGTGTGCCTTCTTGGCGATGGCGGCAGCGTTGTCGTACCCGATCGACGGCGCGAGCGCCGTAACCAGCATCAGCGAGCGATCGACCAGTTCCTGGATGCGTTCGCGGTCGGGCTGCAGACCCTCGATGCAGAACTCACGGAACGTGTGACACACGTCCGACAGCAAGGCGATCGAGTGCATCAGGTTGCGGATCATCACCGGCTTGAACACGTTCAACTCGAAGTTGCCGAGTGACCCTGCCACCTTGATGGTGGTGTCGTTGCCCATGACCTGGCACGCGACCATCGTGACCGCTTCGGCCTGCGTCGGGTTGACCTTGCCGGGCATGATGGAACTCCCGGGTTCGTTCTCGGGCAGGATCAGCTCGCCCAGGCCACTGCGCGGCCCCGACCCAAGCCACCGGATGTCGTTGGCGATCTTCATGACGCTCGCGGCAAGTGTGGCGAGCGCCCCGCTGGTGAAGACCATCTCGTCGTGGCTCGCGAGGGCCGCGAACTTGTTGGGCGCCGTCACGAACGGAAGTCCGGTGACGTCGGCGACGCGGGCGGCGACCGCCTCGGCGAACCCTTCCGGGGCGTTGAGCCCCGTCCCGACCGCGGTGCCACCGGCCGCGAGTTCGTACAGACCCGGCAGGGTGGCTTCGATGCGGGCGATGTCGGCGTCCAGCTGCGCCGCGTAGCCACCGAACTCCTGACCCAGCGTGAGTGGGACGGCGTCCTGCAGATGGGTGCGCCCGATCTTGACGATGTCGGTGAACTCCTCCGAGCGTCGCGCCAGCGCGTCACGCAAAGCGCGAACGCTGGGGAGCAGGCGCTGGAGGATGGCCGTCGCTGCGGCGATGTGCATCGCGGTCGGGAACGTGTCGT
>DATDJD010000098.1:0-2706 GCA_036520695.1 Actinomycetota bacterium | reverse complement strand
AGCTGGACGCGGCGAGAGCGAAGTGATCGACCGACGTTCCGCCAGGACCGGGAATGTCGGCAAACCGAGAAACCTGCACTAATTCGGGATTATTTTTCCGCCCGTCGAACGCGGCCGCATAACACGAGTAGTGTCCTTTCGCAGCCCTGTCGGGGGGGGCGCGAGCCGGCCCGTACGCGTAGCCGTCGCGGGTACCTCGGGCCTTTCGGCCGCCCGTTCAGGGATGCCGCTCTTGCGTGAGCGACTTGTCTCAACCGGAGAGGAGTTGTCATGCGTGCACAACCGTTTTTCTATGCGGGCACGGCGTTGCTTGCTTCCGCCGTCGGCCTGGGACTCTGGACTGGACACACGCAGGCGGATTCGGACGACCGTCCGAACGTGCCGCGATTCCAGGTCGACAGCACCTGGCCCAAGCCCTTCCCCACGACTCCGGATCCGGTAACCGGCAGGCCGCGGACGTGGATCCCGGGCGAGGTGGCGGGCACCTGCACCGATTCCCGCGACCATGTCTTCATCGTCACCCGCGGCAATCTCATCGCGCCGGAGGACGTGAAGGGCATTGCCGCGCCGCCGGTGATGGAATTCAACACCAAGGGCGAGGTGGTGGCTGCCTGGGGGGACCGGAACGTGCTCCCGAACGGCATCCACGGCTGCTTCGTCGACTACCAGGACAATGTCTGGATCGCCGGCAACGGCGACGGTATCGTGCAGAAGTACACGCACAACGGCGTGCTCCTGCTGCAGATCGGCACGCGCGGCGTATGCGACAACCCGCCCGCGAACACCTGCGGCAATTCGGGCGCCAACCCGCTGGCGAACCAGAGCAAGACGCTCCTCAACCAGCCCGCGGACATGTACGTCGATCCGAAGCGCGATCCGGTGACCGGAGAGCGCGGCAGCATCTACATCGCGGACGGGTACGGCAATCACCGCGTCGTGGTGTTCAGCGCGAACGGCACGTTCCTGCGGCAGTGGGGCGGCGTTGCGGGGACGGTCAACAATCCGGTGACCGATTTTCCCGCGCTCTTCGGCGCCGGGGACGGCGGCCACCCGCATTGCGTCCTGATCGGCCAGGACGATCTCGTATACGTTTGCGACCGGCAGAACGACCGCATCCAGATCTTCACCAGGACCGGCTCGCTGACGCGCGTCATTCCGGTCGTGCCGGGCACCGGCCAGACGCTCGGTCCGGGCGGCAGGCCGGGCCTCGGTACCGCAGGTTCCGCATGGGACCTCGACTTTTCGAACGACCGGAAGCAGGCGTTCATTTTCGAGGCCGACGGCGGCAACGAGCAGATGCTGATCATGGATCGCCGCACGGGGAGGATTCTCTCCAAGTTCGGACAGCCGGGGCGCCAGGCCACCCAGTTCACGTTCCTGCACAGCGTCAACAAGGACTCGAAGGGCAATCTGTACACCGGCGAGACGATCAACGGCCGGCGCATCCAGAAGTTCAAGCCGTGCAACGAGGGACACGGCCGCAGCAAGGATCGCGACGATTGCGATTAGGCTCGGCGTATGAAGGCCGGGGGCGCGCCTCCGGCCTTCCCGCACGCGCATCACGGGGGTAGGATCGGCCATAGTGGCGGATCCTGCCCCGCATGCTTCTAGAACACCTTCTCCTGCCACGTGAGATCCGAACGACGCGGGCCCGCCTGAACGCGACGGGTGCCGTGCTCGTGGCGCTCTGCGCGCTGTGGGCGTCGATCGCGCACGCTCACGAATTCAAGCTCGACGCCGTGATGAACGGCATCGTGAAGGTCGAGCCGACCGAGGCGCACCTGGTGGTCCGCGCGCCGCTGTACCTCTTCAAGACGGTCAAGTTCCCCGTGAAGGGGATCGAGGTCGACATCGGCAATTCCGCCGATGCCATGGCGCGCGCACTCGCCGGACTGCAGCAGGAGATCACGATCTTCGAGAACGGGCGCCCGCTCGCGGCCCGCAGCGCGATCGGGCGCCTCACGCTGCCGTCGGATCGCTCCTTCGAAACCTACGACCGGGCAGTCGCACACGTCGCGACCCCGATCGAGCCCGGCACGGGCATCGTCGTCGACCAGGGATACGTCGACGCCCATCTGGTGTATCCCATCGCCTCCCCGGACTCCGTCTTCTCGGTGCGCACGACGGTCGCGCCGGAGCTCGGCGATTACCTCAAGCTGACGCTTCGCTATCTGCCGTCGAATGGCGACGACCGGACGATGATGATCACGAGCGGCTCGGGAGCGGTGGATCTCAATCCGACCTGGCTGAGCGCCGCGGCCGGATTCACCCGCATCGGCATCGTCCACATCATCGGCGGGTACGACCACCTGCTCTTCCTGCTCTGCCTGATCATTCCGCTGCGGGGCGTGCGACAGCTCCTGATCGTGGTCACCGGTTTCACCATCGCGCATTCGTTCACGCTGATCGGCTCGGCGTTAGGTCTCGCGCCACAGGGCGCGTGGTTTCCCCCGTTCGTCGAGATGGTCATCGCCCTTTCCATCGTCTACATGGCGCTCGAGAACATCATCGGGGTCGATCTCAGGCGCCGGGTGCTGCTCACGATGCTGTTCGGCCTCGTCCACGGGTTCGGGTTTTCCTACGCTCTCAGGGAGGAGCTGCAGTTCGCGGGCTCGCATCTGCTCGTATCGCTGTTCGCCTTCAACGTCGGGATCGAGATCGGACAGATCCTGATGCTGGCGGTCATGCTGCCGGCGCTCGCACTGG
>DATDJD010000097.1:0-3489 GCA_036520695.1 Actinomycetota bacterium | reverse complement strand
GACGTTGCGGATGTCCTTCGCGTCGTAGGTCTTCAAACGCGTCTCCTTCGCGGGCGAGGGTCGAGAGGTAGGGGGCATCCTACTCTGAGTTGCTAGGCTCGCGCGGTCCCTCATGCTTCGCTTCGAACGCCAACCGCCAGGCACCGCCATCACCCGCGCCTCGCTGGTGGTGGGCGGCGCGTCGGCAGCGGCGGCGGGCGTACTGATCGTGGACCGGCAGCCGGAGTTGGCGGCTGCGTGCGCCGCAGGATCCGCCGTGGTGTTGCTGATCGGTGGTCACCGAGCGAACCACGGGGCCGGCGGGCCTACCGACCGCATGCTGGACGAGTTGTTGGATCGCTGGTGGGACGCCATGGTGCTGGGCACGATCGCGTGGGTCGCGCGGACCGCCGATCCCAGCGTCGCGATCGCCGCCCTGGCCGCGCTGTGTTTGTCCGCGCTGTCCTCGTACGTCCGAGCCCGAGGCGCCTCGCTGGCCTACAGCGTGGAGGAGAGCCATGTGACCCGGGGCATCCGGTATTCCCTGGTCGCGATCGGTCTGGCGTTCGGCTGGCTGCACTGGACCTTGTGGGCCGCGGCCGCCTTGTCGGCCCTGGCAGCCATCGTCCGTGCCTCTCAGGTCGCGCGTGAGGAGCGAGCGTCCCACGGGGCACGAGGAGAGCAACCGTGAGCGCGCCCGGCGAGACCTGGCAGCAGACGGTGGCCTTCCACGTGTATCGCGTTGCGGCGTGGACGGGCCGCACCATGCCCGAACATCTCGGCCATCGGGTCTACCGCCGTCTCGGCCGTCTCGCGCACGATCTGATGCCCGAGGCCCGGCGTGTGGTCGCGGTGAATCAGGCCCAGGTGCTCGGTCGCCCGCCGTCGGATCCGATCGTGCGGGCCTCCACGAAGCAGGCGTTCGAGACCTACGCGCGGTACTGGTTCGACACCTTCCACGTGGCGACGGAGTCCGACGAGGCGATGCTGGCTCGGTTCCACACCGTGGATGCCCACCATTTCTGGGGGTCGCTCGAGGGCGGGGCCGGGGTGATCTGTGCGCTCCCACACATCGGCAACTGGGACGCTGCCGGCCGTTGGTTGGTGGCGACCGGGCAGCGGTTGGTGTCGGTCGCCGAACAACTCGAACCGCCCCGTCTGTTCGATCTGTTCTTGGAGCACCGGCGTTCGTTGGGCATGGATATCATCGGCACCTCCGACGCCCGTGTCGGCCAACAACTCGCGGCACGGCTGGCCGAGAACCGAGTCGTGGCGCTGGTGGCCGATCGAGACCTCAGTGGGCGCGGCGTCGAGGTCACGATGTTCGGGAAGGCGCGCAAGCTGCCGGCCGGCCCCGCGCTGCTCTCGATCACGACCGGGGCACCGCTCCTGGTCTGCCCCGTGTACCAGACCCCCGACGGTTGGGTGTGCGTGTTCGGGGAGCCGCTGCAGATCGAACCGAGCGGCGATCGCCGCACCGACGTGGTCGCCCTCACCGAGCTCATGGCCCGTGGGTTCGAACGGGCGATCGCTGCCGCGCCTTCGGACTGGCACATGTTCCAGCCGGGGTGGCCCGCATGAGACCGATCGACCGAACGACGTGGGATCGCTCGTGCGCATCGCGCTGACCTGCCCCTACGCGTGGGACGATCCCGGCGGCGTCCAGACGCACGTACGTGAACTGGCCGAGCGACTCTTGGCCGCCGGCCAGGCTGTGACCGTGCTGGCGCCCGTCCGCTCGGAAGCAGCGCAGGCCTGGGTCCGGCCGGTAGGTCGACCCGTCGACATCCCCTACAACGCCTCGAACGCGCCGATCGACCCGCGTCCATGGGCGATGCGGCAGATCGCAGATGAGTTGCGTCGGTTCGGTCCCGACGTGGTCCATGTGCACGAGCCCATGTCCCCGTCGACCTCGATGTGGGCCACGCTCGCCTCACCGGTGCCGGTGGTGGCGACGTTCCACTCGGGGGCGACCAAGTCCCGGTTGTACGACGTGGCGAGCCCCGTGCTGCGACGGGTCGCCCGACGACTCGCGATCCGGGTCGCGGTCTCGAACGCGGCCGCTGAGTTCGCACGGAGCCGGATCGGTGGCGGGTTCGAGATCGTGCCCAACGGGGTCGACGTCGAACGGTTCGCGACGGCAGAGCCCGCCGATCTGGGGCCCGGCACGAAGGTCCTGTTCGTGGGCCGCCTCGATGAGCGGAAGGGGTTTCCCACCGCGCTCGCGGCGTTCGAACGCCTCGCCGGCGAGTTCGACGACCTTCGACTGGTGGTCGTGGGCGATGGTCCCGATCGCGACGCTGTGCAGGGTGTCGCTCCGGGGGTGCGTGAGCGCATCCGCATGCTGGGCGTCGTGCCGAACATCGATCTCCCGCCCTTCAGCGTTGCGAGCGACCTCTATCTCGGCACGGCGGTGGGAGGGGAGAGCTTCGGTGTCGTGTTGGTGGAGTCGATGGCTGCCGGGGTGCCGGTCATCGCCAGCGATATCCCCGGGTATCGCGAAGTCGTCCGCGACGGCGTGGACGGTGTGCTGGTTCCACCACGAGATCCGATCGCTCTCGCCGATGCAGCCGCTCGGGTCCTTCGTGACCCCGTCCTCGCCGATCGGTTCCGGGCGGCGGGCAGGGCCAGGGCGCAGATGTTCGATTGGTCGGTCGTGATGGCCCAACTCGAAGGGTGCTACCGGCGCGCTTCGGACCCACGATCGCGGCCTGAAGCGACCCCCGAGGCGGATGGTCGGACCGAGGCCGGTCCTCCGTCGATACAGTAGGCGCCGTGTCGCCGGTCATCTGGGTCCTCATCGCGGTCGTCGTCTTCGTGCTGCTGGTCGTCGTCGTGCTCTACAACCGGCTGGTCTCGCTCCGTGCTCGGGTCAACAACGGATGGGCAGGCATCGACGTGCAGCTACGTCGCCGATACGACTTGATCCCCAACCTGGTGGAAACGGTGCAGGGCTATGCCCAGCACGAACGCGAACTGTTCGAGCACATCGCGAAGGCGCGCGCCGGTGCGATCGAAGCGAGCGGTGTGGAGTCCCAAGCGAAGGCTGAGAACCAGATCACGGCCGACCTACGCCAACTCATGGCGGTCGTCGAGAACTACCCCGACCTCAAAGCCAACGAGAACTTCCTGGCGTTGCAGGAAGAACTCACCGGCACCGAGTCCAAGATCGCGTACGCGCGTCAGTTCTACAACGACCAGGTCATGAAGCTGAACACGCTGATCGGTTCGTTCCCCTCGAACCTCATCGCGAACGTGTTCGGGTTCGCCGAGCGAGAGTTCTTCTCCATCGACGATCCGATCCGCGAGCCCATCACCGTCGAGTTGCACCCGGACGCCTAGATGTACGAAGAGATCGCGTCCAACAAGCGCAAGACGGTGCTGCTCGTGATCGCCTCGATCGTGTTCCTGGGCGCGATCGGCCTGGTGATCGGCTACCTGTTCGGCACCGGACCCCTGGGGTTGGTGATCGCCCTGGCGATCGCGGTCGTGCTGTCGCTCTCGTCCTAC
>DATDJD010000096.1:0-4657 GCA_036520695.1 Actinomycetota bacterium | reverse complement strand
GATGATCGTGGGCGGGCTCGCCATCATCACCGGCGCGTTCTACATGCACCGCGCGTTCGGTCGCAAGGCGGTGGCGATCCCGCTCACGCTGTTCGGTGTGGGTGCCTTGGGCGTCGGGATCTTCCCCGGCAACCACTTGGTGCCCCACCAGCTGTTCGCGATGACGGCTTTCATCAGCGGAGGCGTCACCGCCGTGATGGCGGCGAAGATACTCGTCCCTCCGTTCCGCCAGATGTCGGTCATCGTGGGCGCGATCTCGCTCGTGAGCTTCATGCTGGCGATGTTCGTGCTGGAATGGGCACCGGTCGCGGAGCTCGGCGAAGGGGGCATCGAGCGCTGGATCGTCTACCCGGCGGTCCTGTGGCTCACCGCCTTCGGCGGTGCCCTCATGGGTACCCGACACGAGACGTACGAGACGACGAAGCGGGCGGGATGACCACTCCCGATACCGCGAACTCAGGTCAGACGACTTCCCAGCTCGCGACCGTGGGGTGATCGACCGTGGGGATGGCTACCTGCGCGGCACCACCCGGAGCACCGAGTCCCGACACCGACTCGGCGAAGAATTCCGCGTTCACCGCCGTGAACGGCTTCCACTCGCCGGGGATGTCGTCCTCGGTGAAGATCGCGGTCACCGGGCAGGCGGGCTCGCACGCGGCACAGTCGATGCACTCGTCGGGCTGGATATAGAGCATCCGAGGACCCTCGTAGATGCAGTCGACCGGGCATTCGTCGACGCAGGCACGGTCCTTCACATCGATGCAAGGTTCAGCGATGACGTAGGTCATGCCGTTCAGCCTACCGCGCCGTCTCGAGAACGGAGCGAACGGAGACCCTCGGGATCCGGTCACGCGTCTATCATCCAGGCGAATGAGATCGTGGTGCCGAGGACGGGGGCGACGATGACGGATGAGGCTTCGATCAGGGTCGGGTTGGTCGGGTTCGGACTCGGCGGTGCTGTCTTCCACGCCCCGCTGATCTCGGCGACGCCGGGGCTGGAACTCGTCGCGATCGTGACACGCGATCCCGGACGAACGGCCACCGCACGGAGCCGATACCCGAATGCGCGTGTCGTCGCCGACGCTGCGCAACTCTGGGAGGCCGACGATCTTGACCTCGTCGTGATCTCGACACACAACAGCGCGCACGTCCCGCTCGGCATCGCTGCGCTCGAAGCGGGTCTCCCGGTGGTGATGGACAAACCACTCGCACCGACCTCGGCGCAGGGACAGCGACTGGTGGACGAGAGTGTGGCGCGGGGGCTGATGCTGTCCGTGTTCCAGAACCGCAGGTGGGATTCGGACTTCCTGACGCTTCGCGCGGTCCTCGATGAGGGAGCGATCGGCACGCCGACCAGGTTCGAGTCTCGATACGAACGTTGGCGCCCGAGCCTCACGACCGATTCATGGCGAGAACGCCCCGGGACCGAGGAGGCTGGTGGCTTGCTCTTCGACCTCGGCAGTCACTTGATCGATCAAGCGATCCAGCTCTTCGGCCGCCCGACCGAGGTGTACGCGGAACTCGATCAGCGCCGCCCAGGAGCCGCCGTCGATGACGACGCGTTCGTCGCGCTCACGCACTCCAACGGCGTGCGGAGCCATCTCTGGATGAGCGCGGTGGCCCGTCTGCACGGTCCTCGATTCAAGCTGTTAGGCCTGGCGGGTGGCTTCGAATCGTTCGGGCTCGACGGACAAGAGGATGCCCTCGCCGCCGGAGGGGACGCGAGCGACCCGGCATGGGGCACGGAACCATCAGATCGATGGGCCACGCTTGCCACCGACCAAGGGGAACGCAGGGTGGAGAGCCATCGAGGCAACTACCCGGCGTTCTACGCCGGCGTCGAGCGGGCGCTGCGGACCGGTAAGAACGCACCCGTCGATCCACGCGACTCGGTGGATGGGCTCCATGTGATCGAGGCGGCGGCTCGGAGCGCAGCAGAGGGCGACGTCGTGACCGTGGACCGGTGGTCCCATGACTGAACAGCTCCGCTGGGGTGTCTTGTCTCCAGCCGCGATCGGCCGATGGAAGGTGATCCCCGCGATCCAGCGAGCCGAACGGTGTGACGTCGTGGCGATCGCATCACGGGACGCCGGACGGGCCCAGGCCGTCGCGGCTGAGATCGGCATCCCACGCAGTTACGGTTCCTACGAGGCGCTCCTCGCCGACCCCGAGGTGGACGCCGTCTACGTGCCGCTTCCGAATCATCTCCACGCCGAATGGACGATCGCCGCTGCTGGGGCCGGCAAACACGTGCTCTGCGAGAAGCCGTTGGCCCTCTCGACGAACGAGGCCCGGCGCATGATCGACGCGTGCGCCGATGCCGGGGTGGTGCTGATGGAGGCCTTCATGTATCGCCTGCACCCCAGTTGGGTTGCGGTGCGCGACCTCGTCGAGCAAGGCCGGATCGGCGAGCTCCGAGCCGTGCAGAGCTGGTTCTCCTACTTCAACGACGATCTTTCGAACATCCGCAACATCCTCGATGTGGGTGGAGGAGCTCTGTACGACATCGGTTGCTACAACGTGAACGTCTCGAGGATGCTCTTCGGTGACGAACCGACGAACGTCCAGGCTTCCGTGATCCGTGACCCCGTGATGGGGATCGACGTGTCGGCCAGCGTCATCTTGGACTTCGCGGGTGCGGGGGTCGCCACGTTCACCTGCTCGACGCGGGCCGAACCTGACCAGCGAGTACACATCTATGGAACCGAGGGACGGATCTCGATCGCGATCCCCTTCAACATCCCACCCGATCTGCCCACCGAGGTGTACGTGACGGTCGGCGGCGATCCACCGGTGGCGCCTGCGACCGAGACCCTCACGTTCCCGCCGCGCGATCAGTACACGGAGCAGGCGGAGGCGTTCGCGAGAACGGTGCTCGACGGCACAGCCCTGCCGACACCGATCGCAGATGCGGTCGGCAACCTCGACGTGATCGAGCGGATCTTCTCCGTCGGAGATGCCTGACCGACCCGGCCCGACCGGCCAGGTTCGTCGCCGTGGTTACGGCGTTGCGTGGAAGGTCGGAGCGAGCGCGGGGTACAGAGACCGGTAGCGGGCGTACGCCTCCGTGTAGCCACCGGCGTCGGACGGCTCATCGATCGCTTGAACCTGCACCATGGCCCCCACGGCATCGTCGGCGCTCCGATGCCAGCCGGCCCCGACCGAAGCGAGGATCGCCGCCCCGAAGGCAGCCCCTTCGGCCGTCGCCGTCGTCGCGAGACGGATACCGAGGATGTCGGCAACGATCCGACGCCAGAGCTCGCTGCGGCTCCCCCCACCGGTGACGCGGGCTTCGACGTGGTCGGTGAGGTTCATCTCCTCGAGGAGTTGGAGTGAATCGCGGAGCCCGAACGCGACACCCTCGAGTACCGAGCGGGTCAGGTGGGCCCGGGTGTGCTTGACGGTGAGACCAACGAACGCACCGCGCGCGAGTGGATCGGGATAGGGCGTCCGCTCCCCAGTGAGGTACGGGAGGAAGGTGAGCCCGTCACAACCAGGCGGCACCAGCGCAGCCTCCGCCATGAGTTCACCGTAGTCGACGCCTGTCGCAAGGGTGTCCCGGTACCACCGCAGGCTCCCCGCTGCCGAGAGCATCACGCCCATCAGGTGCCATCGCTCGGGGACGGCGTGGCAGAAGGCGTGGAGCCGCCCTCTTGCCTCCACGAGCGGCTCGCGGCAGGACGCGAAGACCACGCCGCTCGTCCCGAGCGAGATGGAGAGCACGTCAGACGTGATCGCGCCCACTCCGACGGCGGCGGATGCCTGATCACCGCCGCCGGCGACGATGGGAGTGCCTTCCCGCAGTCCGGTGACAACCGCAGCGGAGCCGGATACGACTCCGGTGATCTCTGGCCCTTCGAACGTCTGCGGCAGCCACCCCGCGGGGATCCGCAACGCCTCGAGGACGTCGGTTGACCACACACGCCGGGCGAGGTCCATCAGCAAGGTGCCGGCTCCGTCCGCCACATCGACGGCGAGGTCGCCGCTGAGCTGGAGGCGAACGAAGTCCTTCGGGAGAAGCACGTGTGCAGCACGCGCCCAGGCGTCGGGCTCGTGTCGGCGGACCCAGAGCAGCTTCGGTGCGGTGAAGCCGGTGAGTGCATCGTTGCCTGTGATCCGGATCAGCTCGTCGGCGCCGACCGCTGCGCGGATCTCGTCGCACTCGGCAGACGTGCGTTGATCGTTCCACAGGATCGCGGGCCGCAACACCTCACACGCCCCGTCCAAGAGGACCAGCCCGTGCATCTGACCCGCGGTGCCGATCGCATCGACTTCCTCGCCCAACGTGTCGGTGGAGTCGAGCACCGCACGGATCGCCGTGACAGCGGCGATCCACCATCGATCCGGATCCTGTTCGCTCCATCCTGGTCGTGGGACGTCGACCGGATATTCCGACGTAGCGGTTCCCCGCACCCTGCCGTCACCCTCGAGCAGGATGGCCTTCGTCGCGGTCGTGGACACGTCGAGCCCCAAGACGACGCTCACCCGACCGACCACGCTTCCCGATGCACGACCGATCCACCCACCGGGATCTCAGAAAGCGGCCCCAGCGTCTCCAGTTCGCAGAAGCGATCACAGACGTAGACCTGGATGGCTGCGCCGAGATCGACGTAGGGAGCAGCCCGGTCCAGGGAGATCCGCTTCTCCAGCCGCATCC
>DATDJD010000095.1:0-43867 GCA_036520695.1 Actinomycetota bacterium | reverse complement strand
TCGGGCGACCAAGCCTTCATCGATCGGTTCCGGCGTGAGGCACGCGCCGCGGCCGGCCTGTCCCACCCCAACATCGTGGCCGTCTTCGATTGGGGTTCGGTGGACGGCATCTACTACATGGTCATGGAGTACGTGCGCGGCCGGGCAACCCGCGCGCTGCTGAACCAGTACGGCACGCTCGAACCCGCCCAGGCCGCCGACGTCGTACGCCAGACCCTGCGGGGGCTGGAGCACGCGCATCGTCAGGGCATCGTGCACCGAGACATCAAGCCGGAGAACGTGCTCGTAACGACCGAAGGTGTCGTGAAGGTGGCCGACTTCGGCCTCGCTCGCGCCTACGCCGACGGTCGCCAGACGCAGGCGGGCTCGGTCACCGGTACGGTGCAATACCTCGCACCCGAGCAGATCCGCGGCGAACCTGCCGACCCCCGCAGCGACCTGTACTCGCTGGGCATCGTGACCTACGAGCTCCTGACCGGGAAACTGCCGTTCACGGGCGAGACCGCCATGTCCATCGCCTACAAGCATCTGTCGGGGCGTGTGCCGATGCCCAGCGCGGCGGTGCCCTCGATCCCCGCCGACCTCGACGGCTTCGTGGCCAGCGCCACCGACCGCGACCGGGAGCTGCGACCGGAGTCGGCCTCCGCCATGCGCAGCGACATCGAGGCCATCACGCCGTCGCTGCCGGCTGCGCGGCCGTTGCAGGCGATCGTCGACGACGTGCCGGTGGTCGAGGCCGCGAGCGACGCCACCGTGGTGCCCACCGGGGTCGTGTCGTTGCCCGAGGACGATCTCGCACCGTTCGGCACCACCACCGTGACGATCCCCCGAGCCGAGCGGCGGAAGAAGCATCGGTGGCGTCGACGAGCCGGCATCCTGCTCTTTATCGCGGCCCTGGCCGCGTCTGCGTGGGGTGTGTGGACGTATGTGATCCCGCACCGAGCCGACGTGCCTTCACTCACCGGCATCAGCATCGCCGACGCACAGAGCCAGCTCTCCGATCTGGGGTTCGACGTGCGCATCGGTGAAGGCCGCTACGACGAACAGATCCCCGCCCAGCACGTGCTGAAGGTGCAGCCGGGCGCAGGCACCTCCCTCGCGCAGGGCGAAACCGTGACGTTGACGCCCTCCCTGGGCCCGCCCCCGGTGAAGATCCCCTCGATCGAAGGCAAGACCCTCGACAAGGCTCGCGGGCTGCTGGCGGACGCTGGTTTCACGCTGGGCGCACAGAGCCGCGAGTTCAGTGACACCGTGCCCGAAGGGTCGGTCATCGAGGCGCCGGCAGGTATGCAACCCAAGGGAAGCGCCGTCGACGTGGTCATCAGTAAGGGGCCTCCACCGGCCGACATCCCGAAGGTCGTGGGTACGACCGAGGACGAAGCCACCGCCGCGCTCACCGACCTGGGATTCGTGGTCTCACCCGACACCGACTTCTCGAACAAGGTCGAACGGGGATCGGTGATCTCGGTCGACCCCAAGGCCGGCATCACCCGGCCCTACGGTTCCACCGTGACGATCGTGGTGTCGCTAGGACCGGAAACCTTCCCAGCGCCGAGCTTCACTGGGTTGAGCAAGTCGGCCGCCGAGGCGCGCGCCTCGGAGTATGGACTCGAGGTGTCATGGTTCGTGGTCCCCGGTTCGGGAGGCTCGATCGTGATCGGGCAGAACCCTGGTGCGGGCGGCACCGTCAGCTTCGGTGACTCGATCGTCCTCTACCTGGCGTAGCGCCGAGCAACACATCTATCCTGGTTGATCGCAGGCTCCTCGTAAGCGCTGAGGTGCTCCTGGGCCTTCAAGTGGCTGATGGTCGAGATCAGGAGGGAACCATGAGACGCGTGTCGATCGTGATCGTGGCCTGCGCACTCGGCATGGTGATGACACCCGCGGTACAGGCGGGCATGCCGATGGACAAGGTCGTGGGTGGCCCTGGGGACCAGTACGCCCCAAGTTCGAACGGCACCCTGGTCGCCTATACCGAGTATCGGCGTCGTCACGCGGATGCCTACGTCGAGGATCCGGAAACCGGTCATCGGATGCGGGCGAACCGCGCCGGTACCGCTGGGGCGCAGGGCTCGTTCATCGCCGGCACGAACGAGATCGTCTACCAGGAGTTCACGAACAAGCGATCGAACCTGTACTTCTTCGACACCGACGACCGCGATCGCTCCCCTGCCCCCAAGAAGGTCAACGAGCCCGGCTGGGAATACTGGCCGGTGGGATCCCAGGACTACCTCTTGTTCCTCAGGGCGACCAACAAGTTCCGGACCCGATCACTGATCCTGTTCGATCGCGACACCCAGCGCAGCCGAACGCTCTTCAGCGGCGGACCCAAGTTGTCGCTGTACCCGAACTTCGTCGGGTCCCGCTATGCCGCGTGGGTGCGGTGCGCGCACGATCGCTGCACCGTTTCCATCTTCGACACGGTCTCGGGTCACACCTCGAAGCTCCAGACACCGGCCGGCATGGAGGACTACGCCGTCACGATCGACGAGTCGACAGGCACCGTGTACTTCGCTCGCGGTCCCTGGAATCGCTGTGGCGCCGGCGCGATGATCCGCCGCGCGGCGATCGGCTCGAACGACTCGGCGTTGATCGTGAGGCTTCCCAGAGGGATCGACCTCGGCTACATCATGTCGCTGGCCACCAACCCGGACACCGCGATGCTGGATCTGTACGTCACGCGGTGGGAATGCCGGGCAGAGAAGGCAGACGTCTACGCGATCAGGTCGGTCGATGCCACGACCCGACGCACCGCGCCCGGGCCGCGGATCGAAGGCCCGGGAGTCGACGACCGTCCGATGCCGACGGCCGGGGCGGGCTGACCACCCGCCTACGGCTGGAACTCGGCGCGCGCGCCCTCCTGATAGCTGTAGCGCTCCTCGGCGAACGGCTCGCCGTGCACGTGGTAGCCGCGAACCTCCCAGAAGCCCCGGACGTTCTTCGCGCTGAACTCCAGTCCGGTGAGCCACTTCGCGCTCTTCCACGCGTAGCGCTGAGGCACGACCAGTCGCAGCGGCCAGCCATGTTCGGGCGTGAGGTCCTCGCCGTGGTTGCGCCAGGCCACCAGTACGTCGTCTTGATCCATGGCCTCCAGCGATAGGTTCGACGTGTAGCCCATCGAGGAGTGCGCGATGACCCACTTGGCCTCGGCGGTGGGCCGGGCGCGCTCTGCGAGGCTACGGAACGACACGCCTTCCCATGTGTTGTCCAGCGTGGTCCAGCCCGTCACGCAATGCATGTCGGCGTCGATCGTGGACCGTGGGAGATCCAGGAGCTCCTGGTAGGTCAGACGGTAGGGCGCCTCGACCAGCCCGGAGATCTCCAGATCCCAGTCGGTCCCGTTGAACTGCGGGATCGTCCCGAAATGCAGCACCGGCCACGTCTTCACCAGGCGCTGCCCGGGCGGGATCCGCGCCGCGACTTCAGGCGGATGGTGCTTCGAGAACATCCCCATCGCGTGCTTCCTCCGGTCTTCAGGCTCCCGCTGCAGGCCTTCGGTCGTCAGGCCGGAGCGATCGAACGCCAGGCCTCCAGCGCGAACGCGACACCGTCATCGTCCACATCGACGTGTGTGACCATGCGGACATGCGTGCCCACATGGGTCACCCCCACGCCCAGGGCCGCCAACCGCTCGACCGTTTCGAGGACCGGCATCCCTACCGCCTCCGTGTCGACGAAGACCATGTTCGTTGCAACCTGGTCCGGGTCGATCGAGTTGGGCAGGAGGTCGCCCACCGCCGTCGCGAGGGTCTGGGCACGCTCGTGGTCCTCGTGTAGGCGCTGTGGACCTTCGGTCAACGCGATGATGCCTGCTGCGGCCATCATGCCCGCCTGCCGCCACGCGCCGCCGAACAGGATCGAGAGCCTGCGAGCTTCACGGATCAAGTCAGAGGGTCCACAGATCATCGAGCCGATCGGTGCGCCGAGTCCTTTCGACAGACAGAACATCACCGTGTCCACGTGACCGGTCCACTCGGTGACGTCGACGCCCGCCGCGGCGGCCGCGTTGAACACCCTGGCCCCATCCATGTGCATGGGGACGCCGGCTTCGGCTGCCACCGTGCGCACCTTCGCCAGCTCGTCCACCGGCATCACCGTGCCGCCGGCCCCACCGACCGTGTTCTCGACACACAGCAGATCGATCATCTCCACGTCGTAGTAGCTGTCGGGTTCGAGCAATGAGCGCGCCTGCGAGGCATCGATCCACCCTCGTGCGCCGGGTTCCACCGTTCTGAACGCGATACCCGACAGCGCTGCGGACGTCATGAGTTCGGTGGTGGCGACGTGGGCGACGGCTGATGACGCCACCAGGTGGCCGTTGGTTCGCACGTGCAGCGCCAGGGCGATCTGATTGGCCATCGTGCCCGTGGGCACGAAGAGGGCTGCCTGCATGCCGGTGCGTTCGGCCGCCAACTCCTGGAGCCGGTTGGCGGTGGGATCGTCGCCGTACCAGGCGTCACCCACTTCCGCATCAGCCATGGCCCGGCGCATCGCATGGGATGGCGAGGAAACGGTGTCGGAACGCAGGTCGACGCGATAGGTGCCCATGCGCGGATTCTACCGGCGCTCCGGCATCGCTTGCCCGGCCGCCCGGTGCTGTCTACCCGAAGAAGACCTCGGCCTCACGATAGAGCTCGAGCGGCACGAGCTTCCGCTCCGCGACGGCCGACACCAGCGGCACATCGATGATCTCCTGAGCACGGCGAGCCACCATCCGTCCCCATCCTCCTGCGTTGGCCAGAGCGACTGCACCGAGACCCATGCGGGTCGCCAAGACACGGTCGAAGGCCACCGGCGAGCCGCCCCGTTGGACGTGGCCCAGGATCGTGACACGGGTCTGGAACCCTGTCCGCTGCTCGATCTCGGGCGCGATGTGCGTCGAGACACCCCCGAGACGCGGGAATCCGTTCTCGTCCAGGTCGGCTTCTGGCAGGAGGAGGGTGCCTTCGGCAGGGATCGCCCCTTCGGCCACCACCACGATCGAGAAGGAGCTCCGTCGCATGTGGCGCATGCGGAGTCGCCGGCACACCTCATCGATATCGAACGGCTGCTCGGGGATCAAGATGACGTCGGCGCCGCCGGCCATGCCGGCGTAGACCGCGATCCACCCCGCATGGCGGCCCATCACTTCCACCAACATGACGCGATCGTGACTCTCGGCCGTCGAGTGCAATCGATCGATCGAATCGGTCGCCACCTGCACCGCCGTGTGGAAGCCCACGGTGATGTCGGTGCCGCCCAGGTCGTTGTCGATCGTCTTCGGCACCCCAACCACCCGCAGGCCCTCCTCGGCGAGCTGGGCGGCAGCGCCCAGCGTCCCTTCGCCTCCGATCGCGATCAGCCCGTCGAGCCCACGGCGTTCGAAGGTGGCCTGGACCTTCGCCGGACCATCGTCAACCCGCATCGGATTCACGCCGGAGCTCCCCAAGATGGTGCCACCGCGGTGAAGGATGCCGGTGACTTCGGGTATGCCGATCTCGATGGCCTCGTCGTCCATGACGCCTCGCCACCCATCACGGAAGCCCACGAACGAGTGGCCGTGCTCGCCGATGCCTTTGCGGACCGAAGCTCTGATCACCGCGTTCAGACCAGGGCAATCGCCGCCGCCGGTAAGGATGCCCAGTCGCATGCATCCACCCTACCCGCGGCCCGGGCCGCACTCGGGAGGCCCCCGCACCCGTTCGGTAGGATGGACGTGATGAGCTTCGTCGCCACCCCCGTGCTCGCGTCCTTCTGGCCCGAGATGCCTGGTTTCCTGGAGAAGTTCTTCGTCGGCCTCCTGGCACTGCTGGTCGCTGCGGTCGGCGTGTTCGCGCTCTACCTCATCGTCAATCAGTTCAGGAACCCGGGCCGCAGACCGGGCGAGGGACCGTAGCGAGGGCGGAACTCAGCCCTTCACTACCTGGGTGCCGGTGTCGCCTGCCAGCGCCGCAGGTGCATCGGCGAGTTCCGCGATCACCGCACGGCCACCCGACCGTGCGAACGTCGCGGCCGCTTCCACCTTCGGCCCCATGGATCCGGCACCGAACTCCCCCTTCTTCAGGAGCGCGGTCGCTTCCTTCACCGTCATCCGGTCGATGTCTTCTGGCATGAACGAACCGTAGCCCCGCTGGACCTTCTTCACGTCGGTGAGGATCAACAGCGTGGACGCTTCCACCTCGGTCGCCAGGATCGCGGCAGCGAGATCTTTATCCACGACGCCCTCTTTTCCGATCAGACGCGGACCGTCTTCGATCACCGGCACCCCTCCCCCACCAGCGGCGATCACCACTACGCCGTCGGCGACCAGCTGTCGAACGATAGGCGTCTCGACGATCGAGTAAGGCTTGGGACTGGGCACCACGCGCCGCCACCCGCCGTGTGGATCGGCCTTCATGATGTATCCCCGTTCGGACTCCAATCGTCGAGCCTCATCCTCTTCGTAGAAGGGCCCCACGAACTTCGAGGGGTTCGAGAAGGCGGGATCATCCGGGCGAACCCGGGCGAGCGTGAGCACGGTCGCGACCGGTCGTTCCATCTCGCGCTCGAAGAAGACATCACCGACCGTGACCTGGAGCAGGTAGCCGATCTGTCCTTGACTCTCGGCGCCGCACACATCGAGCGGCATCGGGTGGACGGCATCACTGGCGGCCTCCTGCTGAAGCAGGATGCGTCCCACCTGAGGCCCGTTCCCGTGCGTCACGACCACTTCCCACCCCATGGCCGCGATGTCGGCGATCAGCTCAGCCGCTTCGCGACACGCTCGATACATCTCCTCGAACGTGTCCTCGGCGCCACGGCGCAGGAGCGCGTTCCCCCCGAGGGCGATCACGACCCGCCGCCCCTGGGGTGCGTCATCGCGCGCCGTCATCGCTGCCCCTGCACCCAGCCCTGCGACGTGAGCGACCCGAAAGGTTCGGCGAAGTGCGGGACCCCGATCGTCCAACCCTGTTCACGAGCGGTTCCCAGGAGCTGCGCCCTGGAAGTCGCACCGGTTTCGGGATCCTCGTCATGGCTCGAGAGCCACGTGGGGTTCTCGGCTTGGATCGGCAGGTGGAGCAGGTCACCGGTGAGCAGCGCGGTTCGATCCCCTTCCGTCAGGACGACGCTCCGGTGCCCCGGCGTGTGGCCTGGGGTGTGCATCACCGCGACGCCGGCCATGACCTCGCGATCATCCTCGGTGATGTCGAGCATGCCGAGTTCCTGGACACGTTCCAACGCGTGACGCGCGGTGTAGTCCTGCAGGTCGTCGCTGGCCTCGAAGAACGTCCAGTCTGCCGGGTGCACGACGTAGCGCGCGTTGGGGAACCGTGGCTCCCCGTCGCTCGCGAGGCCCCCACCCGCGTGGTCGGCATGGAGGTGGGTCATCACGACGACCTCGACCTCTCGCGGGTCGACGCCGGCATCGGCATACGCCTGGTCGGCGGGACGCGACTCGGCCCATGGCTCGAAAGGCGGGAATGAACCGGTGCCGGTATCGACCATCACCACGCTGGAGGGTCCGCGGATCACGAACGCGTGCACGTGCCACTGCCAGGACCCGCCGTCGTGGCCGAGATCGAGGAAAGTCCAGGGATGTCGACGACGCTGAGACTCCCAGTCGACCTGGCGCCCGGGACATTCATCGGACAGCGCCAGCGGTGCGAACCCTTGGCACATGACCGAGATCTCGAACGAACCCACCGAGCATGGCTGGACGTGCGTCATCGCGACACGCTACTGGCCCCGTAGGTCACTCGGCTCGTCGATGTCCCACACCGTCCCGAGTTCCGGGTCGAGACCATGCCACGTGCCTTCGTCGATCACCGCGGTTCGCAGCGCCTCAGGAAGGGCCCGCAATCTCCTTTCACCGCGATGGCGGAGAGCATGAGCCGCCTCCAGCGCGGGACCGGTGCGAACCACCAGCGGGAGCGGCCGGAACCGATCGCCATCCTGCAGCGTCACGGCCTGGACCGTGGCGTCGTTGGCCACCACGCGAAGCATCTCCATGGCCACTGCGGTCGAGACCTCGGGCATGTCTCCCGCGATCACGACCGCGAGATCCGACCCGGCAGCAACCAGCCCCGCGAGGACACCTTCCAGGGGTCCCTGGTCCGCGATGGCGTCTCGGACCGTGCGCACCGACACACCCGGAGGGAAGGACGGCTCCACGCCCTCGGGGGCGAGTACGACGATGACTTCACGCGTGCACTCCGCGAGCCGCAGGACAGCATGATCCAGTAGCGGTGCTCCCCGGTAGGGAGCCACGAGCTTGTCCGAGCCGAACCGCTGGGAACGCCCACCTGCCAGGACGATGCCGGTCGCCCCGACGCCGCGCGTGGTTCCACTAGTCTGTACCAGACTAGTCGCGCTCCTTCCGGGCCCTTCGTTTGCGAGCCAAAGGATCGTCACCCTTGCGCGATTGCACGAACGCGAAGCCGAACCGTCCCTTGATGCAGAGGTGCCCGCTCGTCACCGAATGGTCCGCGGGCGAGGTGACCTTGACGATCTCGTTGTCCTGCACGTGCAGCTCTAACTCGCATCCCACCCCGCAATACGGACAGATCGTGTTCGTCACGGTCTGTTCGTCCTCGTTCCACGTGCCGGCTTCACGGTGCTCGTGCTCACTCGTGAACATCAGTGCCCCCGTGGGACACACCCCGATGCAGTTGCCGCAGTAGACGCACGCGCTCTCGTCGAGGCCCACCGCGTACTCCGTTGAGATCCGGGCGTCGAACCCTCGCCCGGCCACCGCGATCGCGAACGTGTTCTGTGCGTCGACACCGCAGGCTTCGACGCACTTGTAGCAGAGGATGCAGCGCGAGTAGTCGCGCACGTACAGCTCGTTGTCGATCTTGATCGGCTGATGGACACCCTCGGCGACCGTGGGGTCGGTGGGGTCGTGGTGGTGACCGGGCTCGCGATCGTCTCGCTCCCCCGCGGGCAACGGATCCATCTGCGCCCCGAAGCGTTCGGGGTGGACCTCGTAGTCCTCCATCCACCGGTGCACATCGGGGCTCGTGAGCTCCATCTCGACGCTGCTCGCGAGCATCTCCATCACCAGCTTGCGGGAGTGCTGGACGCGTTCGGTGTCCGTCTTGATCTTCATGCCGTCTTCGGCCTTGCGGCTGCACGCAGGCACGAGCGTCCGGGCGCCTTCGACCTCGACGACGCACACGCGACAGGCGTTGACCGGCGTGAGGTTGTCGGCGAAACACAACGTGGGCGTGTCGACCTCGAGGGCACGGCACGCGTCCAGGATCGTGGCGCCGTCAGCGACCCGCACCTCGGTGCCGTCGACCTCCATCGTGAACAGCCGGCGCGGCGGTTCCAGGGGCACGGCGGAGGCCATCGCTACGACTCCTGTTCCTCGGTCGCGGTGGGCACCGCGTCACCGTCGAGCGTATCGCCGGCGTCGCCACCGAACACGCCGAGCGATGCGATCGCCGACTGGATCGCGTTGGCGGCGGTCTGGCCCAGGCCGCAGATCGACGCGTCCCGCATCACCTGGGCCACATCTTCGAGCAACCGCAGCTCGTCCTGCGTGGTGCCGAGCAGGCGACCCTGCACCAAGCGATGGAGCGCTTCCTCCTGCCGCACGGTGCCGACACGACACGGCACGCATTGGCCGCACGATTCATCGCGGAAGAACCGCGCGATGCGCAGGCACGCATCGGTCAGATCCGCGTCTTCGTCGAAGACCATCACGACCCCCGACCCCAGGGTGTAGCCCCCGGCGCGTGCATCCTCGAACGTCAAGCGCACGTCGAGACGGTCAGGCCCGACGAACCCCCCCGCGGCGCCACCGAGCAACACCGCCTTCAGCTGCTTGCCGTCGCGGACACCACCCGCCGCCTCGATGACCTCTCCCAGCGTGGTGCCATGTTCGAACTCGTACACACCCGGCGAGGTCACCGCGCCGGACAGGCAGAACAGCCGTGGCCCCGTCGATCCTTCGGTGCCGAGTTCCGCGTACGCCTGGCCGCCCATGGGCAGCACCTCGAGCACGTTGATCAGAGTCTCGACGTTGTTGATGCCGGTGGGTTTGCCGAACACCCCTCGTTGCACGGGGAACGGAGGCTTGTTCCGCGGTTCACCACGTTTGCCTTCCAGCGAGTTGAACAGCGCCGTCTCCTCGCCGCAGATGTAGGCACCCGCGCCGCGTCGCAGTTCGATGTCGAAGGTGGCACCGTGGCCCATCACGTCCTCGCCGAGGAACCCGTGATGACGAGCCTCGGCGATCGCGAGTTCCAGGCGTTGGGTCGCCAACGGGTACTCACCCCGGATGTACACGTAGCCCAGCTCGCACCCGGTCGTGACGCCGGCGATCGTGAGGGCTTCGATGACCGCGAACGGGTCCTGCTCCATCACGACGCGGTCCTTGAAGGTGCCGGGCTCGGATTCGTCGGCGTTGCAGATGAAGTAGTGCGGGTGCACCGGCTGTTCGGCGACCGCCTTCCATTTCACGCCGGTCGGGAACGCCGCGCCCCCGCGACCCATCAACTTCGCGTCGGTGATCTCTCGAAGGGTCCACTCCGGGCCGTGTTCGAGCGCGAGACGGAGCGCCTCGTACCCGCCATGCGCCCGATAGTCGTCGATCGAGGTCGGGTCGACGACGCCGACCCGCCGCAGCAGACGGAGCGAGTCAGGGGCCTGAGGATCGTTGACCCCTCGGGTATCACCGGCGGCGGCACCACCGGCGGCGAGGAGCCCTTCGATCTCCGGCGTGATCGGCGCCACCGAGGCGTCAGACGCCTTCGACCCTGCCACTTGGATCAAGGCTGCCGGCGCGTGTTCGCACAGCCCGAGACAGGGGCTCGCCACCGCATGAGCCTGCGAACCCTCGAGTCGGGACAGGATCTCGGCACCACCCACCTGCCGGCACGCGAGGTCGTCGCACACATGCACGACGGTCGTCGGGCGTTCCTCGACGCTGAACATGGCGTAGAAGGTGGCGACCCCGTAGGCCTCGGCAGGCGGCACGGTGAGTCGCTCACTGACGTAGTTGAGACCGCCGGGGCTGATCCACCCCACGCCCGCCTGCAACGCGTGCAGCGTGGGCAACAGGAGGTCGCGCTGACCACGAGCGTCCTTACCGGCCCTGGCCACCCGATGGTCGAACTCGGACCGTACGGCAGCGCCATCCCACGAGCTGTTCGGTGGGCCGAGGAGGCCATCGACCGCGGCCCGTTCGTCATCGGTGGCCCGTGCGTCCGTCAGATGGAGGTCCAACGCACCTCCGAGGAGCGAACGATCGCGAGGGGGCAGGCGGCCGACATCACGCGGGAGACTCTACTCCCCGCCAGCGCCCGAAACCCCGACCGACCGATCGGCAGGCATCGTGTCGATGCGCACGGCCGACGCCTTGAACTCAGCGGTCCCCGACTTCGGGTCGGTCGCCTCGATCGTGAGCACGTTCGTATCCACCTCGTCGGGGAAGTGGAAGGTCATGAAGACCAGCCCGGGACGCAACGCGGGGTCGACGTGGACCGGTACTTCCAGCGAGCCGCGACGGCTGGACACGATCACGCACTGATCCTCGGCCAACCCCATCCGCTCCGCGTCCTCTGGCGAGACATCGATCGTCTCGCCACGTCGGAGCGGCGACGTGTAGGCGCCGGTCTGGACACCCGTGTTGTAGGAATCCAGCCTGCGTCCGGTGGTGAGCCGCAACGGGAATTCATCGCTGAGTTCGTCCACCGGTGGCTCGTCGATGACGATCGAGAACGGCGCCTTCGCACCCTGCTCGGCGGGGTCCTCTGCCCACAGACGGGCGTGCAGGAACATGGTGCCTGGGTGCTCTTCGTCCGGGCACGGCCACTGGAGGCCTCCAAGGTCCTCGAGGCGCTGCCAGCTCATCCCTGCGTGCATCGGACTCAGGGTTCGGAGCTCTTCCCACGCACCCTCCGCGGTGACCTCCTCCCACCCGGTCGCACCCATACGCCGGGCGAGCTCGGCGATGATCCAGATGTCGTCACGTGCGTCGCCCGGGGGATCCAGCGCCTTGCGAACGCGTTGCACACGACGTTCGGAGTTCGTGACGGTGCCATCGGACTCGAAGGACGCGTTCGACGCCGGGAGCACCACATCGGCGAGCTCAGCGGTTCGGGTCATGAAGAGGTCCTGGACGATCAAGGTGTCGAGGCCGCGGAGGAGTACTTCGGTGTGTTGCTTGTCCGCCTCGCTGCTGGCCGGGTTCTCCCCGATCACGTACGCGGCGGTCAACTCACCCCGATCCATCGCTTCGAACATCTGGGTCAGGGTGTAGCCGTACTTCGGGATGATCGGCACGTCCCAGGCCGCTTCGAACTTCTGCCGTGCCGCGTCATCCTTCTCGATGTCCTGGAATCCCGGCAGCTTGTTAGGGATCGCGCCCATGTCGCCGCCACCCTGGACGTTGTTCTGGCCTCGCAGCGGGTTCACACCGCTGCCGTACGTGCCCACATGCCCGGTCAGTAGCGACAGGTTGATCAGGGAGAGCACGTTGTCGACGGCGTTGTGATGCTCGGTGATGCCCAACGTCCAGCAGATCATCGCCCGGTCGGCCTTCGCGTACGCGTGGGCCACTTCCCGGATCACGTCGGCAGGTACGCCCGTGACCTGCTCGCCGCGCTCGAGCGTCCAGTCCATGATCGAATCGACGTACTCGGAGTAGCCCAGCGTGGCGTGCTCGATGAACGTGTGGTGCTGCAGCTCGTTGACGACGATCTCGCGCGCGATCGTGTTGGACAGGGCGATGTCGGTGCCGACGTCGATACCCAACCATAGATCGCCCCATTCGGCGGACTCGGTTCGACGTGGGTCCACCACGATCAGCGTGGCACCCTTGTTGACCGCCTTCAGGACGCGGTGGAAGAAGATGGGGTGTGCGGCTCGTGCATTGGAGCCCCACAGCAGGATGAGGTCGGTGTTCTCGACCTCCTCATATGAACTGGTGCCGCCTCCGGCTCCGAACACGGTGGCCAGACCGACCACCGAAGGAGCGTGTCAGGTGCGGTTACAGCTATCGATGTTGTTGCTGCCCAAGACCTGGCGGCTGAACTTCTGTGCGACGAAGTTCATCTCGTTGGTGGCCTTGGAGCAACTGAACACCCCTGTGCCCCAGCCGGGGTTGCGATCGGCGGCGCGGCGCAATCCTTGGGCAGCCCGATCGAGGGCTTCGTCCCAGGTCGCGACACGCAGTTCGCCGTCCTCGCGGACCATCGGCTCGGTCAGCCGGGTGAGCGTCCTGCTCATCGAGGCAGTGCTCCTTCCGTTGACGTTCCGCCCGACCGCGGCGCGGCCGGACCTGCCCATCTTATCCACGAGTGGTCAAGCTGAGCGGAGGGGTTCATGCTGGGGTCCTATGGATCGCATCCCGATCGGCGAGACGCCGTCGAACGAGCAGCCAGACAACGTCGTGCCGCTTCGCGTGCCTCCTTCCGATGAGGGCATCGAGACCGACGACCGCGAGATGAGCTACGAGGAAGCTCTCGCCGCCGGCATGGATGACCCCCAGGAGGACGAGGAGGCGCCCAGCTCACCGATCCCCGGCACCGCGGTCGCCGGTCTGCTCGAGCAAGGGATGCGGGTCGGAGCAGGGATGTTCTCGGCGGGTGCCACGGCGTTCGCAGATGCCCTCCGAGCAACGATGCCAGAACGCGACGAGAGCGCCGAAACCGAGGCAGACCCGGCGGCGATGCTCGCCGGTGCCGGCCTGGGTGCCGCCGTGACGGCCGCAGAGGCGGCCGCGTCAGCAGCCACCAAGGCCGCCGAGGCCATGGCGCCGTTGATCTCATGGGTCATCGATCCGAAGTTCGCGAAGCAGGCGACCGAGGTTGCCGGCGGAGCGACCCGGGTGCTCGATGGCCAATGGAAGGCGGCACAGGCAGAGACGCTGGAGGCGGCTTCATCGTTCCTGGCGATCCTGGTGCCCGAGATCGTGAAGGGCGTGATGGACCAGGTCGACCTGACCGCCCTCGTCAAGGAACGCGTCGACGTGAACGCCATCGTCGAAGACGTCGACCTCGACAAGATCATGGATCGGGTCGATATCGACGCGATCGTCGCGAAGGTCGACATGGACGCGATCATCGACCGCGTCGACGTGCAGCGCGTGATCGGCACCGTCGACCTGAACGAGGTCGTGGACGGTGTCGACATCGAGCGCATCGTCGAACGGGTCGATATCACCTCGATCATCGATCGCCTCGACCTGGGGGCGATCGCGCAGGAGGTCATCGACGACGTCGACCTGCCGGCGATCGTTCGCGAGTCCTCCGGCGCCATGGCGAGCGAGAGCGTGCAGACCGTCCGTGTGCAGGGCATGAACGCCGATCGTCTGGTCTCGCGGATCGTCGACAAGGTGCTGCGTCGAGAAGCCCGGGATCTCGACCCACCCTCGGGAGATCGGTGATGGAGCAAGCGACAGGAGCCTCGCATCTGTTCCCGGCGAGCGCCGCCGAGCAACAGGGTCAACGAGCCGGGGTGGTCTCTCGGACCATCGCCATGGTGGTCGACATCGTCTACGTCGCCGTGATCTGCGGGATCGTCTACGCCGGCTACGCCGGGGTCCGGTTCTTGCGGAACCCGGTCAGATTCACGTGGCCGAAGACCGACTTCCCGGTGTTCCTCGTCGTCGCCATGATCGTGGCTGTGCTGGCGCTCACGATCGCGTGGTCCAGCCTGGGGCGCACGATGGGGATGCGGATCATGGGCTTACGCATCCAGACCGACAAGGGTGAGCGCGTCCGCGTCGCCCGTTCCTTCCTGCGAGCCCTCACGTGTGTGCTGTTCCCGCTGGGCCTGTTCTGGAGCGCGGTCAGCAAGCGGAACGCATCCGTGCACGACCTGGTGTTCCGAACCTCGGTCATCTACGACTGGGAATCTCGGGTGCCGGAGATGCGAGGCGACTGAGTTCGGACCAGCACGTGCAGCGTCAGGCCAGCACGCGCTCGGCGTGGCTGTAGACGTTGCATCGATCGCCCCGCACGAAGCCCACGATCGTCATCCCGAAGCGCTCCCCCGCTTCCACCGCCAATGACGAGGGCGCGCTCACGGCGCTCACGATGGGGATGCCGGCGACCGCCGCCTTCTGGACGATCTCGAAACTCGCCCGTCCGCTGACCTGCAGGATCCGCTCGGCCGATGGCACCGAACCAGCAAGCACCTGCTCGCCGATCACCTTGTCGACGGCGTTGTGACGGCCGACGTCCTCGCGCAGGCTCACCAACTCGCCCTCGGGCGTGAACAGGCCCGCGGCGTGTAGCCCTCCCGTGCGGTCGAACACTCGTTGTCCGGCGCGGAGCGAGTCCGGCAACCCCACGATCGTGGACGCTGCCACCTCGGGCCCAGACGCCACTGGAGCGCATCGCACCTGGATGTCGTCCAACGCCGCCTTGCCGCAGATCCCACACGAGGAGGTCGCGAAGAAGTTGCGATGCAGGCTGGAGGCGTCGAACGCCCGGGTCAAGGTGACCGTCACCACGTTGAAGCGCTGCTCCTCGTCCTCGAGGTCGTCGCAATAGGCCACGCGCGCCACGTCGCTCGGCGCGATGAGCCCTTCGGTGAACAGGAACCCCACCGCCAGCTCGAAGTCGCCCCCGGGGGTACGCATCGTGACCGCCACCTGCGTCGCGTCCTGTCCAGGTCCCGCGACACGGATCTCCAACGGTTCCTCGGTGGCCAGGGTATCCGGCCGTTCCGAGCGCACCCCACCGTTGACGGCGACCACGCGAACGGGGGTGACGTTCCTGCGGATGGGAGGAACCGTGTCGGCCATGTCACCAGTATCCAACGTCGCGCACGACGCAACGACCGTTTGGAGCCAGGCGCCTTCGGGTCGTATCGTCCGACGTTGAACGCCCGATCAAACGGAAGGAACCGACGCACCCATGAAGTCCGGACTCGAGATCGCCCAAGAGGCCACCCTCACGCCCATCGCCGACATCGCAGCCGCCGCCGGGATCCATGACGACGAGCTAGAGCAGTACGGCAGGGATCGCGCCAAGATCGATCTTTCGATCCTGGATCGGCTCGCCGGCATGCCTGACGGCAAGCTGGTGATCACCACGGCGATCACACCCACCAAGGCGGGTGAAGGCAAGACCACCACCAGCGTGTCCCTGACCCAGGGCCTGGGTGCGATCGGCAAGGACGTCATGCTCTGCCTGCGCGAGCCCTCGATGGGTCCGGTCTGGGGTATCAAAGGCGGCGGCAACGGTGGCGGCTACGCGCAGGTCGTGCCGATGGAAGAGTTCAACCTCCATTTCAACGGTGACTTCCACGCGGTGGCGGCGGCACACAACCTGCTGGCGGCGGCCCTCGACGCGTCGATCTACCACGGCAACGTGCTCAACATCGACCCGCAATCGATCACGTGGCCCCGCACGATGGACATGAATGATCGGGAACTGCGGAACATCGTCGTGGGCCTGGGCGGCAAGGCACACGGCGTCCCACGCCAGGACGGGTTCGTGATCGCGGCGGCCTCGGAGGTCATGGCGATCTTCGCGTTGGCGAGCGACCTGCAGGACCTGCGCACGCGGCTCGGCCGCATCGTGGTGGCTTCGACCTACGACGGAACCCCGGTCACCGCCGACGACCTGCAGGCCGGTGGCGCCATGACCGTCATCATGAAGGACGCGATCAAGCCCAACCTCGTGCAGACGCTCGAGGGTCAGCCCGTTCTCGCACACGCCGGTCCATTCGGCAACATCGCCCACGCCAACAACTCGATCATCGAGGACCGGGTGGCGCTGAAGCTCGCCGACTACGTGATCACCGAGGCGGGGTTCGCCTCAGATCTCGGCTTCCAGAAGTTCTGCGACATCGTGTGTCGGTTCGGCGGGTTCACGCCCAGCGCGGCAGTGCTGGTGACCACCGTGCGCGCAACGAAGTCCCACGGCGGGATGGCGTTCAACGATCTCGCGAACGAGGATCTCGAGGCCTTGCGCGCTGGCATCGACAACCTCAGCGCGCACATCAACATCATCCGGCAGTACGGCTTGCCGTGCGTCGTGTCGATCAACAACTTCCCGACCGATACCGAGGCGGAGATCGCCCTGATCGAGGACCTGGCGGTGGGTGCCGGCGCCGAAACGGTGGTCGTCAACCGTGCGTTCGCACAAGGGGGACAGGGCGCGATCGACCTCGCGCACGCGGTCGTCGAGGCGTGCGAGAAGACCAACAGGTTCGATTTCCTGACGCCGACCGGCGCGGGCCTGAAGGAACAGATCGAGGCGATCGCGACCCGCGTCTATGGCGCCGACGGCGTCGACTACTTGCCGCAGGCCGAGAAGGACATCACCCGCATGCAGGAACTCGGGTTCGGTGAGATGCCCGTCTGCATGGCGAAGACCCACCTGTCCCTCAGCCACGACCCGCTCATGCTGAATCGGCCAACCGGTTTCCGCTTGCCCGTGCGGGCAGTGGTTCCCAGCGCCGGCGCCGGGTTCGTGGTGGTCCTGTGCGGTGACATGCAGCGCATGCCCGGCCTTGGCAAGACGCCCGCCTTCCAGCACGTCGATATCGACCAAGACGGCACGACCGTCGGGCTGTTCTAGCGATCCGTGGCAGCCGAGGCGGCTACTACGGAGCGAGCCGGAGCTGGAACGCGGTCTGGGATTCCCTCAGTGACTGATCGGCTCGTGCTTTCAGGGACGCAAGCTCGGCGAGCATCGTGGCCCGGGTGTCCACGTCCTTGAGGGAGCTCGCGTTGATCTCCACATTCGCGATCGCGCAAAGGGCACCGGCATACAGCGACGCAGCCGCCGACAATCCGTCCGAGGCCGCCTGGGGGTTGCCCATCGCGGTGGCGTCCTCCGCAAGCTCCATCAGGTCGACGGCTTTTCGCGCGACCTCCTGCGGCACGGACGCGGCGGCGAGGTAGCCCGCTTGGATCGCAGCCGATCGGGCAGCTTTGTCCTCGTCGGTCTCCTTCGGCATGCGGAACGCCTCCATCACGGAATCGAAGGCGTGCGCATCGCGATCGGCCAGGTGCAGGAAATCGGCCTGCGCAGCATCGGCCGTCACGATCATGGCGCGCATCCGCTCGGCGAGGTCTTCGAACCCCGCTTTGTCCACCGTGAGCCGGCCCACCATCGCGATCAGCGAGGCTGCCGCGGCGGCCTCGATCGCTCCGACCGCGCCGCCCCCAGGTGTCGGGGAATCTGACGCCAATACCTCGCAGAACCCCTCGACGCTCAAGCTGCCCAGTTCCAGGTCACTCACGTGTTCGTTCCCTCCTCCGCGGCGTCCACCAGCCGCTCCAGCACCTGTCGATCGAGATCGAACCCCACGAGCTGCAGGTGGTCGATGTCGCCCGGGTCCAGCGCCGATGCCGGCACCAAACCCACGATCTCCGAATCGGTGACGGCCATGCCCTGCTCGGCCGCGAGTCGGGTCACCTCGTCGAAGGCGGCCATAACCCCGGTGACCTCATGGTCGACCAGGTTCATCGAGACGGTGACGATCCCTCCGCGCTCCGGGACCGCGAACCCGATGGCTCGGACGGCAGGCAGGCCGCCGTTGGACGTTCGCATCGCCGACGCGATCGCCTTGGCAGCAGGTTCGTCGGTTCCGTCGAGGTACACGTTGAACGCCACGAGCGGCTTCCTGGCGCCGACGGCGGTCGCACCTTTCGGCCCGATCACGTGCGGGCCGAAGTCCGGGAGACGTTCCCCTGCCGCGACGGCATCCCGCAGCCCTTCGAACTGCCCTCGCCGGACGTCGGCGAGCGAGGCGCGCTCCGGGAGCAACGCGGCCTGGTCGTAGAGGTAGACGGGCAGATCCAGCGACTCGGCGAGCTCCCGGCCGAACCCTCGAGCGAGCTCGACGCACTCCTGCATCGACGCACCCGATACCGGCATGAACGGGATCACGTCGGCCGCGCCCATCCGAGGGTGGCCACCCTCATGCCGGTTCATGTCGATCCGCTCCACAGCGACGGCGGCCCCAGCCAGCGCGCTGGCCCTGACCGCCTCGGCGTCACCGAGCACGGTCGTGTCCAACCGGTTGTGGTCTGGGTCTGCTTCGGCGTACACGACGCGCGCCCCCGGCACGTGCAGCGCCTCGACGATCTCGTCGATGACGTCCGCGCGCCGGCCTTCGCTGAAGTTCGGCACCACGCCGAAGAGCTCGCCCCGGGTCATCGGGTCAGCATAGGGAAGGGGCGGGCACGATGGCGCCCGCCCCTTCGATGCTCGTGCCTGTGTCCGGTGCCGTCGCCGGTCTCCGTGCGCCCTCAGGCGCGAGGCTTCTCCTTCTTGGGATCGAGGAGCGAAAGGACCTCGACCGTCGCGGCCGCCGTCCCGCCTTCAACCGCAACTTCGACCTTCTCGCCGTCGGTCGCGACGCCGGCATCCAAGATCGCGAGCCCGATCGTGCCCAGGCGCGGAGAGACCGCGGGCGAGGTGACGACACCGACCTGGACGCCGTCCTTCGTGACGGCGGCGCCGTAGTCGGGCATCGCGTCGCCTTCGATCTTCAGTGTCTTGAAACGCTTCGGTGGCGTCGCCCCATAAGACGACAGCGCCTCGACCGCGACGTTCTCCGTGTCGGTCTTGATGAACTTGTCCATCGACAGGTCGTAGGGCGAGATCTCCGCGGGGTTGTAGTCCACGGCGATGATGATGAGCCCGACCTCGGTCCGCGCGAGATCGATCGCGGTGAGTCCGAACGGCGTGGCGCCCGCCGCGATCAACGCGTCCCACACGCTTTGCGCGTCACCGGGGTCGAGGACGATCTCGTACCCCTTCTCACCGGAGAACCCCGTGCGGGTGATCCAGGCAGACGCCCCGGCCACGGTGGTCGGCTCGGGCCAGAACCGGAAGTAGCCGAGTTCGCTGAGGTCACCGGCGGTCAGACCCTGCAGCGTGTCGTGCGATGTAGGGCCCTGCACGGCGATCATCGCGAGTTCTTCGGTGCGGTGGGCGATCTGCGCGTCGAGACCGTCGGCGGTTTCGCGGAACCAACCATCGAGATCGGCGGTGTTGATCATGATCCAGAAGCGGTCCTCGGCGAGCTTGTAGACGTTGCCGTCGTCGACCATGAGTCCGTCGGCATTCACGAAGGCGCCGTAGCGGACCGAGCCGGGCGCCATGCCGGTGACCGTGTTGGTGAACCGGCGCTGGATCAAGCGAGCGGCATCCGGGCCGGTGACCTCGTATTTGCTGGTCGAGAACAGATCCCAGATGCCGGTACCGGTGCGCACGGCCTCGTATTCCGCCAGCGGGTCGGTGCCTTCGTGCATGTACCAGGGCCAGCCGTCCTCGATCAGGACCTCAGCGCCCTGGGCCTCGTGCCATGCGTGCAGCGGCGAGCGGTGTTCGTCGGTCATCACGGTCCTCCTGCGTCGTCGTCAGCGTGGGGTGGACGCCGTCGAGCGCCCACGGAACCCTTATACATCGAGATTGAACGGTTGTTCAAGTCGGCCGCGACGCTCTCGTCACGTCGCCGCCGTGCGGCGAAGGTTCCTGAGACTGGCCTGGCCGCCGGTTCGCAGCCCCGTCGCGAGGACGAGGAACAACTGTGCGGTCACCAACGCATCGTCGAGGGCGTCGTGTGCATCGGCGACGGGGACCCCATGGCGCTCCGCCGAAGCCGAGAGGGCGTAGCCTCGCTGCTGCCGCCGCTCCCGTGGCTGACCCTCGAACGCGATCGCCAGGTTACGAACATCGATCGTGCGACGCCGCCATCGACGCGCCGACCCACCGAAGATCTGCCGCAGGAAATGCAGCTCGATCTCGGCGAACCACACCAGCAGGAACCGTCCCTCCAGACTCTCGCGCAGCCGCTCACGGGCGTGGACCAGGTCGGGCGCGCCGGCCAGATCCTGGGGTCGAAGTTGATGGATCGTCTGCGACCGCGGCGACGGAGGCACCGGCGGCGCGACCAATTGGTGAACCGCGCCGCGCATCGCGATCCTCCCGTGGGTGATGGGCACCACACCGAACGAGACCACCTCATCGGTACGCAGGTCCAGTCCGGTCGTCTCGAAATCGAGGGCCGCGAACTCGACCTGCCGCCAGGATCTCGCCCCGGAACCGGTCGGCGGCGAGGGCGCTACCGTTCCTGGGGGCATCGGATCGTCTCGGTCTCGGTCACGATCAGGTCAACCCGCAGATCGAAATGGCCCCCCGGGAGGAACTCACCGGGCGGCAGCACCTGCACGCCCAGCGCGACGCCGGCGCGCAGGCACTCGGCCCGGGTGCGAGGGAAGAACCGGTCGTAGAACCCACCGCCGTAGCCGACGCGAGCGCCCTTCCTGTCGAACGCGACCGCCGGCGTCGCGACCACGTCGATCGTCTCGGGATCCACGCGTGCGCCCTCCGTCGGCTCGAGCGCCCCGAACGAGGTTTCGGTCAGGAGGTCCCCTGGCTCATAGCGTCGCGGCAGCATCTCGCCCTCAACGATATGCGGCAGCGCCACCGCGATGCCGCGGCTCTGCATGGCCTCGATCAACGGTGACATCGGCAACTCGGAGCCGAACGACCAGAACGCCAACACGATGCGCGCCGTATCCATCTGGGGCAGCGCGAGGAATCGATGCGCGACCGCACGTGCGAGTTCGGCTCGGACCGACGGTTCGATCGCGTCCCGAGCCGCCAACGTCGACCGTCGCACATCCCGTTTCGCACGCTTCAACTCGGTGCTGGTGAGGTTCGAGGGTTCGTTCATCGCGATCGGAACGCTTCCGCGATGACCTCGAGACGATCGGCCGGGCCGACCGGCAACACGATGAACCACGATGCGCCGGCGGCTTCCAGGTCGTCGGCGAAACGCCGCAGTTCATCCGTGGTGCCCGTCCACACGCCTTCGAGCGAGAGGCCCTTGTCGGCCCTCGCGGTGCGCAACCGATCCAACTCCGCGTCGTCGCGGCCAACGAGGGCGATGCCGCCCCAGGTGGGATCGACGGAACGGCCATCGGCGAGTTCACGCAGGCGCGCGGCCTTCGCGGCGAACCCCGCTGCATCCAGCCCCCAACCGTTCCAGGCATCGGCGACCCGTGCAGCCACCGCGATCACAGGGTCCGACAAGCCACCGACCCACACGTCGGGCGAGCCGGGGGGCAGCAGTGGACCCTGCATCGCAGGCACATGGGTGCCACCTCCGTAGCGATCGCCTGAGAACAGGGCCTTCAAGGCCGAGACCGTTTCCTCCAGGAGCGCGATCCGGTCGGCGACGGATGGGAACGGGATGCCGTAGCGCTCGTGCTCGGGCAATGACGCGCGATCACCGGTCCCCAGTGCCAGGATGGCGCGGCCGCCGGACATCGCGTCGAGGGCAGCGCCTTGCTTCGCGAGCATGCCCGGCGGACGCAAGGTCACCCGGGCAACCAGCGTGCCCACGGCGAGGCCGGGCTCACGCGCCGCGACGGCCGACAAGACCGAGAATGCCTCCAGCGCAGGCCGTTCAGGGCCCGACGGCGGGTAGAAGATCGGCGGGAAGAGGTGGTCGGGCGAGAACGCTCCGTCGAGCGCCAGTTCGCGAGCGAGCGCTGCGACCTCGAGAGGGCGAGTGACATCGTGCGTGAACACCGGAAGCGACACGCCGATCTTCATCGAAGCTTTCCCGTTCCTCGGTCGAAGCGCTCCATGGCCAGCAATGCGGCACCGATCGCTCCGGCATCGCCACCCAGCCGTGCCGCAACGAGCGGCACCGAGGGCCGCGACCCGGCCCCTTCCACGAACCGCGCGAACGCATCCCGCGCAGGGGCAAGCACCAGATCCCCCGCATCGGATACGCCGCCACCCACGATCACCAGGTCGGGGTCGAGGACGTTCACCAACGCGGCGATCCCCTGACCCAGTCGGTGCCCTACCTCGACGAGGATCCCGCACGAGGCGGTGTCACCCGCGCGGGCTGCTTCGGTCACCATGGCGCCGGTCACAGCGTTGGGATCGTCTCCCGACCGCTCGACGAGATCGGAATACCGATGCCGTCGGACAGCGCCACGTCCTGCCCGGGTGATGGCGGTGCCGCTCGCCACCTGCTCCCAGCAGCCCCGGTTCCCACAGCCGCAACGCGGACCATCAGGTTCGACGACGATATGTCCGATCTCGGCCGCGAACCCATGCGCCCCGCGGACCAGCCGCCCGTCGATGACGAACCCGCCGCCGATCCCGGTCCCCACGCCCACGAACACCATGTGGCGAACCCCTACACCCGCACCGACACGGGATTCCCCCCACGCTGCCGCGGTGTTGTCGTTGTCGGCGCACGAAGGCAACCCGAGCGCATCGCTGACATGGGCCGTCAGGGGTACATCGCGCCACGCGAGGTTGGGAGCGAACCGCAAGATGCCGGTCTCGACTTCGACGAGACCGGCGGCGGCGATCCCGACCGAACCCACCGCCGGATCCATGACCGCGTTGGCCGACCCGACCATCGTCGCCAGGGTGGCTGCTTGATCATCGGCGGGCGTCGGTCGCACATCGCGGGCCAGCACCGTCCCGTCGTCGCTCACACGCAACGATGCGGTCTTTGTCCCGCCGACGTCGATGCCGATCGCCTGTGTGGGTGGCAGCGTCAGGTCCCTGGTCGCTCGTCGATGGGCTCCAGCGCACGCCCGAACGTGATCTCCAGGTGGTCACCCGCGAAGTTCGCTTCCCTCACGACCAAGCGCTTCAAGGTCTGCGGCAAGATCAGGTTCCGCTTGTAGGAACCCACACGGATGTAGAGCTCTTCGCCGCGACGATGAACGTCCATCTCGTCGCGCGAGACGAAGGGCAGCCGCATCGATAGCACGTACTCCTCCCCGTGCTTGCGAACCCGGATGGGGTCGTCGTGGAACAGGATCGCCGTCGCGTCGAGCTGTCCGTAGACCTCGGTGGCCATCTCCTCCAACAGCGACACCCCGACCATCTCCCGATCGAACAATCGAGCGCGCAGGATCGGCACGGGTTCGAACGACTCGGCGACCGTGGCCAGGTGCTCGGCCTGGATGTCCTTCCACTTGCCGAAGTAGGGGTCGTTCACCTCCTCCGGGATGATCCGGTTGACCACCACCGCGTCCACCCGGTAGCCGAACAACCCGAGGTAGGTGTAGGTGCGACGCGCTTCTGCGATCACCATCTTCTCGGGGTTGACCACCAACCGAACCGACGACACCTTCTCGTCCGTCAGGATCGTCTTCACGTCGTCGAGGTTGCGGTGGAGTCGCTCCACGGCAGCGAACACCTTGTCCCCCGCGATCGGCAGTGTGGTCATCTTCGAAACGATCGGTCGCACTGCTCGCACGACCTTGCGTTCCACGGGGAAGATACGCTCGATGTACCAGTTCATGACTTCGGGCAGACTCAGCAACCGCAAGGTCTCGGCGGTGGGCGCGCAGTCGACGACGAGCATGTCGTAGTCGCCCGATTCCACGTTGGTCTTCACGTCGATCAACGCGAAGATCTCGTCCAGCCCGGGGATCACCGTCAGTTCTTCTGCCTGGATCGTCTCGGTCCCAGCCCAGTTCATGAGCTGGATGAAGTAGTCCTGGATCTCGCGCCAGTTGTCCTCGAGTCGATCCTGCGCGTCGATCTGCTGGGCCCACAACCGATCGCTGATGAGCGTGGGCTGTGAGCCGATCTCGACTTCGAAGGAATCGCCCAGCGAGTGTGCCGGGTCCGTCGACATGATCAGGGTCCGCGCACCCCCAGACGCCGAGCGGACCGCGGTCGAGGCCGCCACCGTGGTCTTGCCCACGCCGCCCTTCCCGGTGAACAGCACGACTCGCATACGGTCATCTTACGTGGCGGCTATCGCTCGCTACGCTCGCTACTTGAGCCGCCCAAGGCTTCTCTACTCGGGACTACCGCTCGCTGCGCTCACTACTTGAGCCCCAAGGCTTCTCCACTCGGGGGCTATTCAGCCCATCTCGACGCGGCGTTTGAGCTTCTCGAGGGCGTTCTCGATGACACGTTTGGCACCCTCGGTTCGAAGGAACCCAGGCACCAGGACCCCGAGTTCGACCCCGAGCCGGTAGGTGACCTTCGTGTCTCCCTCGTCGAGTTCATCCAGCAGGTACTCGCCTCGGATGTCCCGGATCGCTCCACGGGCGTCGGTCGTGACCCACGAAAGACCGGTGTCGCCGGGCGCGTACTGGTAGGTCAGCGTGTACGACGCCTTGCCCAGGACCGGCACGTCGACCTCGAACGCCACCTCGGTGGCGCGGCCACCCTCCCCTCGAACCCGAACATCGACGGTGCGAACGTCTGCCCACTCCGGGTAGGACTCGTAGTCCTCGATGACCTCCATCACGTCTTCGAGCGGTGCTTCGATCACGATCGAGCCTTCAGCGTGCTCCATGGGCCCGGAATCCTACCGTCTGCAACAGCTGGTTCGGTTCATCGTCGCGCCGCGAACACGGCGGACATCGCCAAGAGAGCAACTGACCCCAGGATCAGCGCGACGGTGACCCACAGCAGCTGTCGGGCGCTGATGAACGGCTCGCCGCCCTGCGCGATCCGGGATGCCTCGACGGCCGATCCTACGTAGACCACCACGGAGGTGACCGCATAGAACAGGAAGATGCCGACCCCGACCGGAGACGACAACCCCGACAGACCGGTGAGGATCGCCATCGAGAGCACCAATACGAACAGCACACCACGCGCCAGACCGTCGGGTCCCCGACCGGCTTTCCTGTGACCGAGGCCGGGGAAGATGAGCGACCACTTCACCGCCTCCCTCGGATCGGTCCGCACCGGTGCTTCGTCCTGACGCATCATGGCCGCGAACGAGGTCCCGCAGACCTCGCACACGTCCAGTTCCAACCGGTTGTCGTTCCCGCACGCGGGGCAAGGCCACGTCGGCTGAGACACGACCTCCGGCGATGCAGCCGGCGTCGAGCCGACCGAGGACAAAGGCTGGTTCGGAACATCCGCTGGACGACCGGGTACCTCTGCTGGAGAGATGGGTGCGGGCTCGGCCTCAGGGACCGGTTGGATCAACGAGCGGAAGCACTGGCCGCACCAGCGAGCGTCGTCACCGACGAGGGCGCCGCACTCCGGACACCTTCGTTCCTGCGTTCCCGCGGTCCTGTCCCCCGGTTCCGATCCGTGCATGAGCGCCAGGGTACCCCGGTGCCGGTCCCCGGTCCCACGGGTGCCTGGTGCCGAAGACGATCTCTCAGCGAGCCGCCGCCTGGAGCCACAGCGCAAGACGCGCCGCTACCGCCGGCCAGGTGTGGTTCGCGAGGACTCGAGTTCGGCCCGCCTCGCCCATGGCTCGGGCGCGAACCGGGTCGCTCAAGAGGTCGGCGACCGCGTCGGCCACCGCGGGCACATCGGCTCCGTCGACCAACAGACCGGTCTCGCCATCGATCAATGCTTCTCGCGCGCCACCGGAATCACCCACCACCACCGGCTTGGCACAGGCCGCCGCTTCGATGAATACGTTCCCCCAGCCCTCGACCTCCATGCCGGCCGCTCGGGTCCGGCACGGCATCGCGAAGACATCGCCCGCCGCGTAATACCGCGGGAGGTCTTCTTCCGAGACCTGCCCGGAGAAGAAGACCGAATCGGCTGGGGCCGCTTCGGCCAGCGAACGGAGCTTCGCCTCATAGGGACCACCACCCACGATGAGGAGCGCTGCGTTCGGCACGCGCTGACGGACTCGCTCCATGCCGCGGATCAGCACATCCTGGCCCTTGCGCGCCACCAACCGGCTCACACAGACCACAAGCGGTCGGTCGGCGATCCCGTGTCGCGCCCGCAGGTCCTCGGACGGCAGATCCGGGCGGAACACGTCGACGTCGGCGCCGGGATGAAGCACCGAAACCGGTACCGACCGTGGCACGGCGGTTCGCACCGTGCGGGCGATGAACTCGCTGCACATCACCGGCACTCGTGAGGCCTTCGACGTGGCGTATCGCATCAAACTGTGGGACCCGGGAGCCACCGAGAGCCAGTACTCGAAACCGTGCGCCGCAGCCAGGTACGGCGTGCCATGGGCAGCGAGCCCGGGGCCCAACATCGCCAAGGGATAGGTCGCGCCGAAGAGCACCACCTCGGCGCCCATCTCGGCGACGGCCGCCCGGACGCGGCGCCCGACCTCCGGCGTCGGCAACATCGTTCGTTCGGACTGCCGGAACACGCGGTAGGGGGCGTCAGCGTCGAATCCGGCCGCCTGATCCCACGTTGGGCAGAACACACCGACGCCGTCGGCCGGAAACTCTTTGACCAACGCTTCGAGGGTTCGCTGGATGCCACCCACGCGAGGCGGGTAGTCGTTCGTGACCACGAGGGTGCGGGGAACGTCCACGAGGTCGATATCCTCGCAGAGCGATGGGAACGATGGACGCAACGGCAGATGAGCTCGCCGCGATCGAAGGTGGACGAGCATTCGCCCGATCCGAAGGACGATGGATCCTGCGCGTGACGGGGTCGGACGCCGCGGCGTGGCTCCACGATCTGGTCACGACCGACGTCGCATCCCTCGACCCCGGACAAGCCCGACGTTCCTTCCTCCTGACCCCGACGGGACGGATCCGCGCCGACTTCATGGTGGGTAGGGACTCAGGTGGATTCTGGTTGCTGCAATCGAGCGAACAACCTCGCGCGATGATCGACCTCTTGTCGGTCTACGTGCTCTCCTCCGACGTGAGCCTCGCCGACATGAGCGCCGGATACTCGGTATGGACGCTGATCGGCGGGGCAGGCGAACGGTTCGACGGACCGGGGTTGCGTCCCTCGCTCCTGGGGCCGGGCTGCGACGTGCTGGTCGCGCACGACGGCGCCGATCCACCGTGGGCCGCGAACGACTCCACTGCCGGCCTGGCGCAGGTGGATGACCCCGCCTTGGAGCGATGGCGGATCCTGCGAGGGGACCCGCGCATGGGCATCGACTTCCCGGAGGGTGCCCTCCCTGCCGAGGTCGGCCTGGACGAAGCCATCGACACCACGAAGGGCTGCTTCCTGGGTCAGGAATCGGTGGCCAAGATCCGCAACCTCGGCCATCCTCCCAGCGTCTTGCGTTTCCGGAGAGCCGAAGGGGTCGTGGCACCCGCAACACCCGTGTTCGACGCCGGCACCGAGGTCGGACTGGTCACGAGCGCAGCCACGGTTGCCGGAGGGACGACCGTCGCCATCATCCGGGTGGGTTGGGCCTCGCGTGAAGCGTCGCTGACGACGCCCGATGGTCTTCGCTTCGAGCCTGCCCACCCGCAGGACTAGCCATTTCGGGTCATTTCCTGTCCCTCGCCCGGGGGTCCAGAGATTGCGTGCCTTCGACCCCTTCCGTTGGGCGCCATCGCTCTGTTATGAATCATCCTTCGCGGCGAGAAGACTGCCGCCGCGGCGGATCCGAGGGGGAGGTAGCAACGCGTGAGGATCGAACGGTTCCCGAACGTCGACATCGATCTCCTACCGAGGAATCCTTCACCACCGGACTTCTGGCAAGACCGTGCAGCATGTTTCGGTATCGACCCAGACCTGTTCTTCCCGATCTCCGAAGAAGAAGCCGGTCCCGCGCTCACCTTCTGCAACACATGCCGCATCAAAGAGGAATGCCTGGCGTGGGCGCTCAAGAACGGCGAGCGCTACGGCGTGTGGGGCGGCCTCACCGAACAACAGCGGCGGCGACTCCAACGTCAGGTCGCCTGACACCAGCCTTCGGGCACCTAGACTGACCGGGTCCACCATGGCCGAACAGACCCGGATCCACGTTGTCGCACCCCTGCGGATCAGTTTCGTGGGTGGTGGCACCGACTTCCCGCACTGGTACACCCAGCACGGCGGGGCGGTCCTGTCCGCGACGATCGACCACTACGTCCGTGTGAGCATCGAACCCCGTGCAGATCGACAGGTGCGGGTTCGATCGCTCGATCTCGGGCACCTGGTGGAATACAACCTGGACGAGCCTCCCGAGTACGACGGGGTCATGGACCTGGCCAAGGCGGCGATCGCACGCATGGGCGTCGACATCGGCGTCGAGGTCGACATCGAATCCGAGGCTCCTCCAGGCAGCGGCCTCGGTGGATCTTCGGCTCTGGTGACCGCCGTGGTCGCGGGATTGGCCATGACGCAGGACCGTTCGCTCACGGCAGAAGAACTGGCCGAGCTCTCGTATGCCGTGGAGCGCGACGACCTCGCCATCAGCGGTGGATGGCAGGACCAGTACGCCGCGGCGTTCGGCGGCTGCAACCTGATCGAGTTCCTCGCGGCGGGCACACGTGTGTCCCCCGTCGATGCCGACCCATCTCGCCTGGAAGACCTGCGAAGGAATCTCTTGCTGTGCTACACGGGCAACGTACGGCGCAACGTGGGCCTGATCGACACCCAGATCGAGCTGTTCCGCCGAGGGCGCGAGGAAACGCTCTTGGGCATGAAGCAACTCGTCGAGATGGCCTTCACGATGCGCGAGGTGATCGAGCACGGGGAGCTGCAGGATCTGGGCGCCATGTTGAGCGACGCGTTCGAGTCCAAGAAGCGCATGAACCCGCACGTCACCGACGACACCCCCATCGACGCCATGCTCGACGTCGCTCGTGGCGCCGGCGCCACGGGAGGGAAGATCTGCGGCGCCGGCGGCGGCGGATACTTGCTCATCGCATGTTCACCCGACGTCCGGGCGCAGGTGCGAGCGTCGCTGGAAGCCATGGGCGGGCAGTTCGCGCCGTTCGACTTCGACCCCAGCGGGGTGCGGGCGCGTCGTGGAGATGAAACCTGGACCCCGGTCAGGACATGACCGGTCGGCGGTTCGCCTTGCTCGACCGCGACGGCACCATCAACGTCGAAGTCGACCACCTCGACGAACCCGACCAACTGGAGTTGCTGCCGGGTGCGGCCGCTGCGATCCGCCGACTCCGTGAGCTGGGCCTGGGTATCGCGATCGTGACCAACCAAGCGCAGGTCGGTCGTGGCCTGCTGACGCCCGACCAGCTGACTCGCATCCACGAACGGTTGCGCTCGATGCTGGCCGAACAGGACGCCACCGTCGATGCGGTGCTGTTCTGCCCCCACCCGCCCGAGGACGGGTGTGACTGTCGCAAGCCTCTGCCCGGTATGGCCGTGGAAGCTGCCGATCGCTTCGGTTTCGACCCGGCGGAAGCCTTCGTCGTGGGTGATCACGCCAGCGACATGGGCATGGGTCGAGCGATCGGCGCCAGGACGATCCTCGTCCTCACGGGCCATGGAGCGCACGAGCGAGCGCGAGGAGGGGCCATTGCCGACCATGTCGTCGCGGACCTTGCAGCAGCCGTCGATATCATCGCGGGGATCGTGGCTCCTGGGCCTGGAGCCGCGCGGACACGGGAGGCATCTGCGTGAGCACCGACACCGGAGCACGGGACGCCTTCGCGGAGGCAGCAGGGCGCTACCTGCAACGGACGGCCGACACCGCGACCGCCACCCGAGATGCGTGCCTGGACGACATCGTGGCGGCCGCATCTGTGCTCGTGGATGCGCTGGAGGTCGGAGCCACGATGCTGATCTGTGGCAATGGGGGCAGCGCCGCGGACGCGCAACATCTGGCGACCGAATTCGTCAGCACCCTCACGATCGACAACCCCAGACCGTCGATCCCCGCGATCGCTCTCACCACCGATACCTCGCTGTTGACGGCTATCGCGAACGACTTCGGCGTCGAGGGCATATTCGCGAGGCAGGTGGAATCGCTCGGGCGAGCCGGTGACGTGCTGATCGCCATCTCCACGAGCGGCAACTCCGAGAACGTGATCCGTGCCGCCGAACAGGCTCGGAGCCAGGAGATGAAGACGATCGCGCTGACCGGCGAGTCGGGCGGCGCCCTGGCGCCCATCGCCGACGTCGCCGTCCGGATCCCCTCCACGATCACCTCGCATATCCAGGAATGCCACCTCGCTGTGGAGCAGCTCCTGGCCTCGCTCGTGGAAGACGCGCTCTACCCTCGAGGTTGACCACGCGTGAGCTTCGTCACGACGCCCGACCCGTCCAACCTTGACATCCGAACAGGTGTTCGATAACGTGCGTCTTCCGTTCGGCCCCTTCCGACGGAGGCGATGGCGGTGCTGGCCGAACCGATCCAGACCACGCTCGACCAGGGCGTGCCACTGGACCAGGTCGAGTTCTGCGTCGTCGACCTTGAAACGACGGGCGGCTCACCTCGGAACAGCCGCATCACCGAAGTCGGCGCTGTGCGCTACCTGGGCGGTCAACGGTTGGGGTCGTTCCAGTCGCTCGTCAACCCCTGCGAACACATCCCCGCCCGCATCGCCCACCTCACCGGGATCGACGATCGCCTCGTCGCGCGCGAACCTCCGATCGAACAGGTGTTGCCCGCCTTCCTGGAGTTCGCGCGGGGGGCGACGATCGTCGCCCACAACGCCCGGTTCGACTTCGCGTTCCTGAACGAGAACCTCGCGACCCTGGACTACCCCGTGCTGCCAGGACCGCCGGTGTGCACCGCCCGTTTGGCCCGCCGGATCGTGTGGCCCGACGTACCCAACGTGAAGTTGCGCACCCTGGCCGAGTACTTCCGGACCCGCGTGAAGCCCATCCACCGCGCACTCGACGATGCCGACGCCTGCGCCGAAGTGCTGCACGGCTTGCTGGCGTTGGGTGGTCGGCTCGGCATCCGCACGCTCGGCGATCTCCACGAGGTGGTCCGGGCGAAAGGTCGACCCAACTTCGGCAAGATCCATCTGGCCGACGCCTTGCCGCACGCTACCGGCGTCTACGTCTTCCGGGGGCGTGAGGGCCAGGTGCTCTACGTCGGCAAGTCGAACGATCTTCGCACGCGCGTGAAATCGTATTTCTACGGCGACGAGCGCAAGAAGGTCGAGCGTTTGCTCGAGGAGATCCACACGGTCGAAGGCATCGAGTGCCAAGGAGAACTCGAGGCCTTGGTCGTCGAAGCTCGCTTGATCCGCACCCACGAGCCGCCCTACAACCGTCGGGGCAAAGGGTGGCGCAAGGGCGCGTACCTCAAGCTCGATCCGGCCGAGGCGTACCCCCGTCTGAAGGTCGTCTACACCGTCAAACCCGATGACGGCTGTCGCTACCTCGGTCCGTTCGCCGGCGCCGCACGAGCCCGAGAGGTGAAGGACGCGCTGGAATCCGTCGTCCCGATCCGCCGATGCACCGCCTCCATGCGCCGGACGACACGGTTCGCGCCGTGCGTCCTCGCGGACATGAACCGATGCCTCGCTCCGTGCGACGGCAGGACCGACCCCGAGCGCTACGGAGAGCTCGTCCGCGGGCTCGTCTCCTCCCTGACCGCCTCACCGGGCGGGCTCCTCGAAGCGCTCGAACGCCAGATGGATGACCTTGCGACCCAAGAGCGCTACGAACAGGCGGCCCTGGTCCGCGATCGACTCGGCGCCCTTGCCACGGCGCTCCACCGCGATCGTCACGACGCATGGATCGTTGGGGCCGGGCACCTCGATGTGTCGACGGCGGACGGCTCGATCATGCGGTTCGATCACGGTGCACTCCTCACGGCGGCCGGACCGAGTGGTGATCCACGGCTCTCGCTCCCCTGCTCCCGGGACCGAGCCGACGAACTTGCGGCGGTCCGTTCATGGCTCCAGCGTCACCCGGGTTCGGTGCTTCGAGCCGACGTCGCGCCCGCCGAACCTGTCGACGGCGGCGCCGTGATCGCGCGCGTACTGGCCCAACGACATCGGTCGCAACGGAGCGAACGTCGGGGGGCGACGCGGAGCACCCCAGAGGCCGCACGAACCGACGGCTAGACTGGACGTATGGAGCGAGCGGTCATCGTCGAGGGCGCACGCACGCCGATCGGGGCGTTCATGGGCTCGTTCGCCGACACGCCCGCGGTCGAACTCGGCACGAAGGCCGCCGTCGAGGCGATGCGCCGGGCGAACATCGAACCCGGCCAGGTCGACCAAACGATCATGGGTCACGCCCGACAGGCGGGCAACGGTCCCAACACCGGGCGCCAGGTGAGCATCGGAGCCGGCGTACCGCTGGAGGTCAGCGCGTACAACGTCAACATCGCGTGCGGTTCGGGGATGAAAGCCACCCAGCTGGGGACACAGCAGATCATGCTCGGTGAGTCCGAGGTCGTGCTCGTCGGCGGCATGGAGAACATGACCCGCGTGCCCTTCCTGCTGCCGGATATGCGGCGCGGTCATCGGCTGGGCAACACCGAGGTCGTCGACGCGATGTATCGCGACGGCCTCCTCGATCCGCTCTGCGGATTGATCATGGGTGAGACCGCGGAGAACCTGGTGGATCGCTACGACATCTCTCGTGAGGAGCAGGACGAGTTCGCGCTCGGCTCACAACGCAAAGCCGTCGAAGGCGCCGACCTCCGCGCCGAAGAGATCACCCCGCTCGACGTCACAGCGGGCCGAGACACCATCACCGTGACAGCGGACGAACATGTCCGCCCGCGGTCGAGTATGGAGTCCCTCGGCGCACTCAGGCCCGTGTTCCGCGACGGCGGCAGCGTCACGGCAGGCAATTCCAGTGGTATCACCGACGGCGCCGCGGCCATGGTGCTCATGAGCGAGTCACGGGCTCGAGCCGAAGGACGCCAACCGCTCGCCGTCGTCACCGCCATGTCGTGGGCCGGCGTCCCGCCGGAGATCATGGGGATCGGCCCCGTCCCGGCGACCCAGAAGGTCATGGATCAGTTGGGCTGCACGATCGATGACTTCGATGCGATCGAGATCAACGAAGCGTTCGCCGCCCAGGTGATCGCCTGTGAGCGTGAACTGAAGTTCGATCGTGAGCGCCTCAACACCAAGGGCGGCGGTATCTCCCTCGGCCATCCGATCGGGATGAGCGGAGCCAGGATCATCCTGACCCTTGCCTACGAGCTGCGACGTCGCGACCTGCAGCTGGGCCTGGCCACTCTGTGCATCTCAGGAGGCCAGGGGTTGGCCGTCGTGTTGGAGCGCGCCTGATCGGCGCCGGAAGGAGCCCTCAACCCGTCATGAGCACCGTCCACGCAGTCGTCTTGATCCAGTGTGAGATCGATGTGATCCCCGAGGCCGCCCAGGCCATCGCCGGACTCGACGGCGTCAGCGAGGTGTATTCGGTCGCCGGCGAGTTCGACCTCATCGCGATCGTGCGTGTCGCCGATCACCAGGATCTGGCCTCGGTGATCCCAGGCGGCATCGCCAAGGTCGAAGGCGTGGAACGGACAGAGACCCTGATCAGCTTCCAGGTCTACTCCAAACACGACCTGGAGCGACTCTTCTCGATCGGCTTCGACGAAGGCTAAACAGGCAGCGATCCCTAGCCCAGCGAGGTGTAGCTGGTGCCCACCGGCCAGTCGATCGCGACCGGCAGCGCGGATCGTCCCCACACGTTCAGATCACCCGAACCCTGCCGGTCGCCGTACTTCTCCAGGAGCAGTCGGCGCGCCAGCGCGTCTTCCTCGGTGCCGTCGGCAACCACGCGAGCGGTCGTCGCCCGCTTGCGGTCTCCGATCTCCAGCGTCACCTCGGGGGTCACGATCAGGTTTCGCACCCAGTCGCTGCGGTCGCGGTCTCCAGCCATCAGGTAGACGGTGTCGTCTTGGAGGGCGAACCAGATCTCGATGCGGTGAGGCGTGCCTGACACTCGCCCGGTGGTGGTGAGGTAGCAGAAATCCAACGCCGACGATGCCGAGGTCATCGACGACGGCCTACAGGATCGCCCACAGCACCAGCGCCACGATCACCGCGAGCGCGACGCCGAAGATGATCAGATCGATCTTCTTGACCTTGCCCGGCTGTTGGTAGTTGAAGCCCATCAGGAGACCCCCGCGGGGCGGACGGCGCCGAGCCGGTAGTAGGTACGGAACCGATCGGCAGACAGCCAGTAGATGTGTTGTCGGACGGTGGACGCGAAGACCCGGGCCTCCGATCGGTCCCGGCAGGTCCGCTCGGACACGACGCTCCCGGAATCGTCGAGGATGACGACACGCCAGCCGTCGTCGGCCTCGCGGATCTGGACGCCGAACCCATTCTCCCCGACCGACATGACTGGCCTCCTCTAGCCCTGCTGGACCAGGTTACGGTTGAGTCGCCCGAGATGAAGATCGAGCGGACCCAGGATGCTCGTTTCGGCCAAGGTGAATCCCGGCCGCAGATCGGCGATGACCTCGAGCGCCTCCTCCAGCTTGGAACCTGCCTCTTCGGCGTCGCGGAGCGCATTCACCAGGGTGACGGCGTAGTCGGGACTGAACGGTTGCCCATCCCACGGTGAGGCACCACCGTTCTCGATCACCTGCTCGACGAGGAACTCTCGTTGGGTGCGCTTGTCGGTGCCTTTGATCTTCACGCGCTCTCCTTCTCGCTGACCAGTTCGAGGAGCCGATCCGCCAGCTCGAACGGGTCCACGGGCTTCACGTACCAGGCATCGGCCCCCGACCATCTCGCGAGCCATGCGTCGTGCTTGCGTTCCAACAGGATCACGATGATCCCGGTGAACGGCACCGAGTCATCCCGCAGAGCCTTCGCCAGCGCGAACGCCCCGGCACGTGAGGCGATCTCGTCGGCCACCACGATGTCGGGACGATCCCTGAGCGCGGCTCGGATCCCCAGTTCGCCGTTGGCCGCCGCACGGAAACGAAGCTCGGTCCGCAGCGCGCGCTCGACGCTTCGCACGGACAACGCCATCTGGTCACGAGAGGCAGGGTCGGGCGACACGAGGAGCACGTCCACGCAGGCACGATACTACGCAACGCGCCTGGCCCTCCTTCTCCCGACGTCGCCGTCTTTGCTGCGCGCCGCGGGCTCGGATAGGCTCCGCCCCGACCGAGGAACCGGTGCAGACGTGGGAGGGGAACCCTTGGACAGCAACGCGAAAGCAGCCGTCGCTGAATTCGTCGCGACGTTCACGCTGATCTTCATCGGAGCGGGAGCGGTCGTGCTCAACGCCGCGGGTCAACTCGACCTCACCGGCGTTGCCTTAGCGCACGGCCTGGCGCTCGCGATCATGATCTCCGTGACCGCAGCCGTGTCGGGCGGTCTCGTCAACCCCGCCGTCGCCGCCTCGCTGTGGGTGACCGGCAAGATCCCGTCCACGCGGGCCGGCATCTTGATCCTCGCCGAATTCGCCGGGGCCATCGCCGGAGCGTTCCTGTTGAAGTTCCTGGTCCCCGAGACGATGTTCGCCGCCGGCAACGGAGGCATCCCTGCCCTCGGTGACGGCATCGCGATCGGCAAAGGGATCTTGATCGAGGCCACGTGCACGTTCTTCCTGGTGTTCGCCGTGTTCGGAACGGCGGTCGATGACCGGGGCCCCTTCGCCAAGACGGCGGGCCTCACGATCGGCCTCGTGATCGCGTTCGACATCATGGCTTTCGGGCCGTACACGGGCGCGGCCATGAACCCCGCTCGCTGGTTGGGGCCTGCGCTAGCCACCAACGACTGGTCCAACTGGTACGTGTGGCTGATCGGTCCTCTCGCGGGGGGCATCATCGCCGGAGTCCTCTACTGGGGCGTGTTCCTGAAGGACAAACAACCGGCCACCCCCTGACCAGCGAACACAGGGCGTCCTTTGCGCACTTCTTGCTCGATCCTTGCCGTGGTTCCGATGTCGACCCGCCATGGTTCTCTCCGTTCCCCGATCGGGGACGCGAACGGAGGGGAGTGGCATGTACAAGACGCTGAGCATCGGAACGCTGGTCGCGGTCCTCCTGTCGTCGGGCCTTTGGCTCGGCGTATCCCTCGGGGGCCAGGGCGGGATCTCTGAGCCTGAAGCGATCGAAGTGAACACAGGGCACTGTGGAGGACCAGGCGTCAGGTGTCGCTTCTATGGGCTTCGGGCCGAGGGCAGGGTCGACGGTCAGATCATCACCGTCAACGGACCGAGCAAAGACGTCGACGGAGATATCGTGGGACGACTCCGCGAGACGTGCACCTACGAAGGCGGGAACACCAACATCTGCACGCAGGTCTTCACGATGAGGTCCGGACCGAACATCGATCGCGGATCGATCGTCACGACCGGGGTGCTGGGTGAGTGGGTCGAAGGCCTCAACGGCACCTTTGCCGTCACCGGCGGCACGGGTGCCTACGTCAACGTACGAGGCTACGCGACGAAGGTCTACGACGGCAGAGACTTCATCTTCACGCTGCATCTGATCCCCTGATCGTGCGGCCGCAAGCGGGGAACGAAGATCAAGATGCACTGGTGAGGAGGGGTATCCGGCTCGAACGAGGGTCGCCCGGCTAGGCTGACGATCGTGGTGAACACCATCTATCTCGACGGGGCCTCTGCCACTCCCCTCTTGCCCGAGGCTCGCGAAGCATTCATCGCGGCCGTCGACACGTTCGGGGACCCACTCATGATCCATGAGCCGGGGCGCCACGCCCGTTCCTTGTTGGATGACGGGCGGGAGGCGGTCGCCGACGCGATCGGCGCCCAAGCCGATGAGATCGTGTTCACGTCTGGCGGCACCGAGTCTGTCGCGCTCGCGATCTGGGGTGGCGTCCGTGCGATGCGCGAGCTCGGAAGCCGGGTGGTGGTGAGCGCCGTGGAACACCCATCCGTCGGTGGCGTGGGCAACGTCTTGGCGAGTGACGGCTTCGAGATCGTCGAGATCCCCGCCGACGACTACGGACGCATGGACATGGATCGCTTCGCCGCCGAGGTGCGGGTGCCGGGCACACTGCTGGCCAGCGTCCAACATGCGAATCACGAACTGGGCACGATGCAACAGGTGGGGGAAGCGGCGCGTTTGGCTCGTGGGTCGAAGGTTCGCTTCCACACCGATGCCTGTCAGACCGTGGGCCGCTTGCCGGTCGACGTCGACGGGCTCGGCGTCGACCTCTTGTCCCTGTCCGCCCACAAGTTCGGAGGGCCGCCGGGGGTCGGAGCGCTGTACGTCCGGCGAGGCGTCGCCGTCACGGCCTACCCGTGCGGAGACGATCGTGAGCGCAAGCGGCGCTCGGGCATGGAGAACACACCGGGGATCGCCGCCATGGCGGCAGCGCTGCGGGTTTCCCTGGCGTCCATGGGGGATGCGGCTGCTGCCCAATGGGCGCTCACGGCTCGCTTGCGAGAGGGCATCGAGGGGTCGGTCCCGGGGGCCCATGTGTACGGACACCCGACCCACCGCACCCCCCACCTCGTCTGCTTCAGTGTGGACGGGCTCGATGCCCCCACGCTGATGATGGCGTTGGACGACCGAGGGCTCCGCTTGGGTGCCGGTTCCATGTGCAACGGCCGGCCCGAGGATGCCTCCCCGGTGTTGGATCGACTCGGCCTGCCCAATACCAGTACCTTCCGGATCGGGTTAGGTCATGCCAGCACGAGCGACGATGTCGACGCCCTGCTGGACGTCCTCCCCGGCTTGGTCGAGGAACTGCAACAGGTCGAGCAGGTCTCCACCGAAGCCCTCGCGAAGTTCCGGCCTCCCGGCCTCGACTGAACAAGCACGAGGGACGAGCTCAGGGTCTACGCGACCGTCCATGTGTCGCCGCCGTGCAGGAGCGACTGCAGGTCCCCGGCGCCCAGACGCTCGCGGGCGCTCTGGAGCTGGGCGTGCATCGCCTCGCCGTACACAGGGCGCTCGAAGTTGCGGAACACCCCGAAGCACGTCGCCTCGTGTGGGCCCAACGACAGGTGCGCGAGTCCGAACGGCAGCGACGGACGTCCGCCCGCCTGATGCACGACGATGCGCTCGGGATCGACCTCAGCGGTCGGGTGGACCTGCAGCCGTCCGTTGTCACCCACGATGACGCACTTGCTGCCCTCGTCGAAGATGATCGGCTCGCCGTCGACCAGCCGGATCTGGTGGTGCACACCCTGCGACTTCTCGCGCAGCAGGTCGAACGCACCGTCGTTGAACACGTTGCAGTTCTGATAGATCTCGACGAACGCGGTCCCGCGGTGCGCCGCGGCTTGGCGCAGCACCTCGGTGAGGTGCTGACGGTCGTTGTCGATCGTGCGCGCTACGAAGGTCGCTTCGGCGCCCAGCGCCACCGCGATCGGATTGAACGGGTGATCGACCGAGCCGAACGGTGTCGACTTCGTGACCTTGCCCTCTTCGCTGGTGGGTGAGTACTGGCCTTTCGTGAGCCCGTAGATCTGGTTGTTGAACAGCAGGATCTTCAGGTTCACGTTCCGGCGAAGGGCATGGATCAGGTGGTTGCCACCGATCGACAGACCATCGCCGTCGCCCGTGACGACCCAGACCGACAGGTCGGGGTTGGCGGTCGCGATGCCGGTCGCGAGGGCGGGCGCGCGCCCGTGGATGCCGTGCACCCCGTAGGTGTCCATGTAGTAGGTGAACCGGCCGCTGCAGCCGATGCCGCTGACGAACACCGTCTTGTGCGGCTCGATGCCCAGTTCCGGCATGAAGCCCTGGACCGCCGACAGGATCGCGTAGTCACCGCAGCCCGGACACCAGCGCACCTCCTGATCGGATGTGAAGTCCTTCTTGTTCATCGTGTGGATCTCACTCATCGAGTACCCGCAGGATCTCCTGCTCCAGGTCCTCCGCGAAGATCGGGAGTCCCTGGACCTTGGTGAAGCTGATGGCATCCACGAGGAACTTGGCCCTGATCAACATCGCGAGCTGGCCCAAGTTCATCTCGGGGATCAGCACCTTCTCGTAGGCCTTGACCACATCGCCCGTGTTGGCCGGGAACGGGTTGAGGTGGCGTAGGTGCGCCGTCGCCACCTTGTGACCGTCGGCGCGCGCCCGGCGGCTGGCAGCCTTGATCGTGCCCAGCGACGAGCCCCACCCCAGGACCAACAGTGCCGCGTCACCGTCGGGATCATCGACCTCGAGGGCGGGGATATCGTCGGCGATGCCGTCGACCTTCGCCTGACGAAGATGCGTCATACGTTCGTGGTTGGCGGGGTCATAGCTGATGTTGCCGGTGCCATCCTCACGTTCGAGTCCCCCGATGCGATGCACCAGTCCGGGCGTGCCGGGGATCGCCCACGGTCGCGCGAGGCGTTCGTCCCGCTCGTACGGCAAGAACGCGGCACCGTTGGACGTCTCGTCTCTGCCCTCCGCGAAGTTGGGCTCGATCGCCGGGAGATCGGCGATCTCCGGCAATCGCCATGGCTCGGACGAGTTCGACAGGAACGTGTCGGACAGGATGATCACCGGGGTTCGGTACCGAACCGCGATGCGCGCCGCTTCGAGCGCCATGGCGAAGCAGTCCGCCGGGGAGGCCGGCGCGACGATCGGCAACGGCGATTCGCCGTGTCGACCGAACATCGCGAGCAGCAGATCAGCTTGCTCCGTCTTCGTCGGGAGCCCTGTGGAAGGGCCGCCTCGCTGCACATCGACGACGATCATCGGCAGTTCCATGATCACGGCAAGCCCGAGCGTCTCGGCCTTCAGGTCCATACCTGGCCCGCTGGTGCCGGTCACCGCCAGGTTGCCCGCGAACGCCGCGCCCAACGCCACGTTGGCGGCGGCGATCTCATCCTCGGCCTGCAAGGTGATCACGCCGAAGTTCTTGTGACGGCTGAGTTCATGCAGCAATTCGGAAGCAGGCGTGATCGGGTAGCTGGCGTAGAACAGCGTGAGTCCGCTCCGCTCTGCCGCCGCCACCAAACCCCAGGAGAGCGCGACCGATCCGGCGATGTTGCGATAGGTGCCGGGCTCCGCCGGCGCGGCAGCCACCTTGTACGACTGCGCGAACAGCTCCGTGGTCTCACCGAAGTTGTAACCCGCCTTGAACGCGGCAACGTTCGCGTCGAAGATCTCCTGCTTGCCACCGAACTTTCGGTCGAGCCATGTCAAGGTCGTCTCGGTGGGCCGGCCGAACATCCACGACACCAGCCCCAAGGCGAACATGTTCTTGGCCCGTTCAGCTTCCTTCTTGGAGATGCCGAGATCGGCGGTCGCTCGAACGGTGATGGAGGTCATGGGGACCTCGAACATCTGGAAACCTTCCAGCGTGCCGTCCTGCCGAGGATCGGCTCCGTACCCGGCCTTCTCGATGTTGCGCTGCGTGAAGGCATCTTCGTTGAGGATCACGGTGCCGCCCACGTCGACGGTGTGCAGGTCTGCCTTGAGGGCGGCGGGGTTCATGGCGATCAACACGTCGGCATGGTCACCGGGCGTGGTGATGTCGGTCGACGCGAATTGGATCTGGAACGCCGAGACCCCGTGGACGGTCCCGGCGGGCGCCCTGATCTCGGCTGGGAAATCGGGAAGGGTTGCCAGGTCGTTGCCCATGACCGCGGTGGCCGATGTGAACCGGTCGCCCGTGAGCTGCATCCCATCGCCGGAGTCACCGGCGAAGCGGATCACGATCCGTTCTTTCTCCTGAACGGTCTTGCTCATGCGGGGGTCTGAGGCTCCTTGGTCTGATCGCGGGCTGTCGTTGCGGATGCAACCTAGGGTACTGCCAGTTCGGGTCACGACCGGATGACCACCGGTAGATTCTTCAGATGCAGACGAAACGATTGGGCTCGAACGGACCAGATCTGTCGGTGGTCGGCTACGGCGCGTGGGAAGCAGGTGGTGGCCCGTGGGGACCCAACGAATCCGACGACGCCGTCATCGGTGCGATGCACGCCGCGATCGATGCGGGGATCAACTGGATCGACACCGCCGAGGTCTATGGCGATGGTGTATCGGAGCGGCTCGTCGGCCGGGCATTGGACGGGCGACGCGACGCCGTCGTGCTCGCCTCCAAGCTCGCACCTGCCCCCGAGGGAAGCGGGTTCCGCCCCGACGACGTGGGGCGGGGATGCCGGGCTTCTCTAGAACGCCTCGGCACCGACCGCATCGACCTCTACCAGCTCCACTGGCCGGACGAAGGAGACATCCAGATCGAAGACACCTGGGGCGCGATGAGCACCCTCGTGGACGAAGGGCTCGTGCGCTGGATCGGCGTATCGAACTTCGATCGCGATCTCATCGGGCGGTGTGAGGCGATCCGCCACGTCGACTCCCTGCAGCCCCAATTCAACATGCTGGACCTCGAGCAACGCGATCTGATCGCCTGGTGTGGCGAACGTGGGACCGGGGTCGTCAGCTATGCACCGCTCGCCTTCGGGCTCCTCACCGGCGCCGTCGATCGGAACACCGTGTCTGAGATCAGCGATTGGCGCACGGTCGGTGATGAAACGATCTTCGGCGACGCCGAGTTGACGCGCGCCTTGCCGATCGTGGATTCTCTGCGACCGGTCGCCGAGCGCCTCGACATCACGCTGGCACAGCTCGCATTGGCGTGGAATCGACACCAGCCGGGCGTGACCAGTGCGATCGCGGGGAGTCGCAACCCCGACCACGTTCGCTCGAATGCGGCGGCCGGCGATGTCGCCCTGGATGCCGCCACGCTGGCGGAGCTGGATTCGTTGATCGCGTCGAGCTGAGGGCAGGGACCGAGTTGCGTTAGACCTGGTCGGAACGGTCGGCCTGGCTGCGCAACCGCTCGACCTGGCGAACCCTCCGAACGATGCCGTCCAGCAGTTTCATGGTGACCTGCGGTTCGTCGTTGATCAACGACATCAATGTCCGGCGGAACAGCCGGAGCACGTGCATCGGAGTCTCCGCGATCACCGAGGCGCTGCGCGGGCCGCCGTCGATCGCCGAGAGCTCACCGAAGAAGTCGCCCGGCATCACCGAGCCCACCTTCCGTCGGGCGCGGGTGACCTTACCTTGGCCCGTCAGCACGACGAACAACGTCTCACCCGGGTCACCCTCGCTGACGATCGCCTGCCCCGGCGCGAACGACAAGACGTCCGTCTCGTCTGCCAGCCGATGCAGGTGCCGCTTCGAGAACCCGGCGAACATCGGCACCCCAGCGAGGGCGGTCGCGGTCTCACGCTTCGTGCGGCGCGGAGCCTGCTCAGGCTGATGTGGACCCAACGGGCGGCGCGATTCGCGTCGCATCATGTCCGGGAGGCCCTGGCTCATGCGCGCAGCCTACCCCGGAGGGCTCCGCCTGTGCCAACACGATGCAGTCCTCCTTGGGGGCGACGGTGCTGGTCGCGATCTCGGACCGGCGGCTAGGGTGAACGCATGGACACGGCGGTGCGACTGCGGGAGCTCATGGACCGTCGGATCCTGGTCCTCGATGGCGCCTGGGGGGTCCTGCTCCAGGGCGAAGGACTCTCCGAACAGGAGTTCCGCGGCGACCGATTCGCCACACACGACCGCGACGTCAAGGGCGACCCCGACCTGTTGAACATCACCCGCCCCGAGATGGTGTCGCGGATCCACCACGCGTACTTCGAGGCGGGCGCCGACATCACCACCACCAACACCTTCACCGCCACGTCGATCGGCCAGGGCGACTACGGCCTTCAAGACGCCGTCCACGACATGAACGTCCAGGGTGCGAAACTCGCTCGAGAGGCCGCCGATGCCTTCGACGACCGGTTCGTCGCGGGCTCGCTGGGTCCGCTGAATGTGACCCTGTCACTGTCCCCCAAGGTGGACGACCCCGCGTTCAGGACCGTCTCCTACGACGACGTCTACCAGGCATATGCCGACCAGATCGCGGCGCTCCGCGACGGCGGGGTCGACCTCCTACTGATCGAAACGATCTTCGACACCCTCAACGCCAAGGCTGCCATCGCGGCCGCCATCGACGTCGCGCCGGAACTCCCCCGCTGGATCTCGGTGACGATCGTCGACCGGAGCGGCCGAACCCTGTCCGGTCAGACCGTCGAGGCGTTCTGGACATCCGTGGAACACGCCGAACCGCTCGTCGTCGGCATCAATTGCTCGCTGGGCGCGACCGAGATGCGACCGTACGTCGAGGCCTTCTCACGCATCGCCGATGTCCCGGTGGCGTGCTACCCCAATGCCGGCCTCCCCAACGCGTTCGGCAGTTATGACGAAACAGCCGATGTCACCAGCTCGCTCCTGGCGGAGTTCGCGCACGCAGGCTTGGTCAACATCGTGGGTGGCTGCTGCGGCACCACACCCGAGCACACGGTCGCGATCGCGGAGGCGGTTCGGCAGCTCCCGCCGAGGACGGTGCCCTCCTTCGACGACCGGCTCCCCACCTTCAGCGGGTTGGAACCGTTCCAGATCCGCACGGACACCGGCTTCGTCACGATCGGGGAACGCCAGAACG
>DATDJD010000094.1:0-2762 GCA_036520695.1 Actinomycetota bacterium | reverse complement strand
ACGCGACCGCGTTCGCGCACCGGGAGGCCAACTTCGCGACGGTGATCGCGGGCATGTGGCCCGACCCGGCGGACAACGAGGCCAACATCGCCTGGGTGCGTGACTACTACGACGCGACGGCGCCGCACTCCGAGGAAGGCGGCTACGTCAACTTCATGGCGGGTGATGACCAAGATCGCATCAGGGCCAACTACGGCGGCAACTACGACCGGCTCGTCGAGGTGAAGCGCACCTACGACCCGGACAACCTGTTCCACATGAACCAGAACATCGAACCGTAGCTCGTCACCCTGCCTCATCCGGCGGTCGTGAGACCATCCGCAGATGAGCGACGAGCGTCATCCTCATATCGTGGCCGTGTCCGAGGAGGCACGGGTCACGCCGATCGAGCTGTTCTTCGATCTGGTGTTCGTGTTCGGGATCACGCAGGTGACGGCGCTGATGGCGCACGACCTCACGATCCACGGGGTCGTGCGGGGGATGCTGGTCCTGACGCTGCTCTGGTGGTGCTGGGTGGGCTACGCGTGGCTCGGCAACAACGTTCAGGCGGACGAAGGGTTGGGGCGCGTCGCCATGTTCGGAGCCATGGCTGCGATGTTCATCATGGCGCTGACCGTGCCGGAAGCCTTCCACGACATCCCCGGGGGTCTCGAGGGACCGGTCGTCTTGGCGTTGGCATATCTGACGGTCCGCATGCTTCACCTCGCGATCTTCTGGCTGGCGGCGGACGGCGACCCGGGGCTTCGCCGTCAGTTGCTCCGGTTCGCGCCGTCGGTGGTCGGCAGCACAGCGTTGCTCCTGGTGGCGTCCCAGCTCGAGGGGGCGGTGCAGACCTGGGTGTGGCTGGCGGTGATCGTGGTGGACCTTGGTGGCACGATCCTGGCCGGTGCATCTGGGTGGCGCCTGAATTCCGCTGCGCACTTCGCCGAGCGTCATGGGCTGATCCTGATCATCGCGTTGGGGGAAAGCATCGTCGCGATCGGTCAGGGCGTGACGTCGTTGCCGATCGACCTGCCGATCATCGCGGCGTCGATCCTGGGGCTGACGGTGGCCGGCTGCGTGTGGTGGGCATACTTCGACGTCCTGGCGATCGTCGCCGAGCGAGCGCTCCGAAGGGCGCAAGGAGAGGAGCGGGCCCGCCTCGCCCGCGACGCGTACAGCTACCTCCACCTCCCCATGATCGCCGGCATCGTGCTGTTCGCGTTGGGGATGAAGAAGGTGATGGAGTACGTCGGCGACGAGAGCCACCACACTCTGTCGGAGCCGCTCGCGTTGCTACCGCTGAGCGCGATGCTCGGCGGGGTCGCGCTCTACCTGTTCGCGCACGTCGCGTTCCGCTACCGCACCTGGCGTCATGTGTTCTGGCGACGGCTGGTCGTGGCCGGGGTCCTCCTGATCTCGATCCCCTTCGCGGCGCACGTGCCCGCACTCGCGGCGCTCGCGTGGCTCGCCCTCGTCATGGTGGCGTTGATCGCGTTCGAGTCGATCACGAGGGCGGAATATCGTGAACGGGTTCGCCACGAAGAAGACCCGACACAGGCCTCGGTCCCCACGGACTGATGCGTCAGCGAGCCTTGCCCTCGCCAAGCATCGCCACGGACTTGTCGATGCGTCGCTGACGGGTCTCGGCAGCCTTGGCTCCTTCGATCGACAGCACGTGCCAGCGCTGTTGGCTGTAGGAGAGTCCGTCGAAGAACGACTTGGCGTTGGGAGCTGCTGCCAGTGCCTCCGCGAAGTCCGACGGCACCTCGACCTCCCTGGGCTTCGTGTCGAGCTCCACATCGACCTCGACCTGATCGCCCGCCGCGACGCCCGCTGCTTCACGATGCTCGGCGGCGAGAGGCAGCATGAAGACCTCGCCGTAGGCCGCGACGGTGCTTCGGTAGGTGTGACCTCCGATGGTGACCAGGACCGGGGGGCGTTTGCCCTGGCCGAGTTGACCGACGATGTCGGCCGGGACGGGGATGCCGGTGGCGGTCTTGCCGTTCAGCTGGATCGTGGCTTGGAATCGCATGCCACCATCGTGCGCCTCAGGCGTGCGCGGAGTCCAGCGTCACTAGGTGGCCACACCGAGACGATGCTTCGCTACGGTGTACCGGACGAGCCAACCGTGGGGAGTGGATCGCATGAAGGGACAGATGGATGTCTCGACACCTCAGGAGTACATCGAGGCACTCGACGAGCCTCGACGAAGCCAGATCGTGGAGATGGACGCCCTGATCCGCCGAGCCGCCCCCGGACTCACCCCGCATGTCGGTGCCGGGATGCTTGCGTACGGTTCGTACCACTACCGGTCGAAGAGTGGCCGCGAAGGCGAGTGGTTCGTCCTGGGACTCGCGAGCAACAAGCAAGCGATCTCTCTGTACGTGACGGCAGGCGATGGCGAGCGCTACCTGGTCGAACGTTATGCGGACCGGCTGGGCACGGTGAACGTCGGGAAGAGCTGCATCCGGTTCAAGCGCGTGGACGATCTCGATCGCGACGCCGTGGTGCAACTGATCCAGGAGGCAGTCCAGGTGCTCCCGACGATGCCTGGGATCACCGTCACCGGTTGAGCGATGGGTGCGGGAACGGAACTCGGAAGGTGAAGGCCCGAGGTGTCGGCCCGTGCGCACGCAGGTGGAGTAGCCGATCTTCGGCCTCGTCCACGGTGGGGATCGTGCCGGCGGGGATCCACCACAGCGTCATGAAGAGCTCAGTCATCGAGTGGAACCACTCGCGGCGGCGGCGCATCACCTCGACGTGCGCACTGCGATAGACGA
>DATDJD010000093.1:0-7527 GCA_036520695.1 Actinomycetota bacterium | reverse complement strand
CCGGCGCCATCCGGTGAGGGTTCCGTCCCACGGGTGTTCGCCAGGAGTCCGCGGAGCTCTGTGACGGCCAGCCAGACCAAGAACAGTCCGCCTACCACACGCAACACGTCGATCACCGCCTGCGACGGTTCGACCGTCGAGAACCCCAACGCCAGCACGAGCATGACCGCGAGGAGCATGCCGTTGGCACCCAACATCACCCTGAACCCCCGAGCCAAACCGCCTTTCGCGGTCTCCGACAAGATCAACAATTGCACCGGACCGGGAGCAGCACCCAGCGCAGCGCCAAGCAGGAATGCAGGCACCACGTGGTCGCTCCATGCGCTCACGGGGTGGGTCGCTCCACGCGCAGTTCGGTGACCGAGATCGCGCCGTGGTCGTCCTGCGTCACCAGGATGCCCTCGCACTCCGCCATGGCGCTGACCTGTTGCCCGGTGAGTCCGAACGCCGCGCGCTCCACCAACGGCGTGTGGCTGATCGCGAGGGCGGTGCCCTCAACGGGGGTCTGGTTGAGGAGCGTTCTCACACCAGCGGCCATGCCCTCGGGGCTGCCGCCGCTCGCATCCTGGCCCCCGAGCCCGGGGATCACCGCGTGGTCGGGAAGTTGTTGGCCCGCGCCGCGAAGGAACCATGCCGCGGTCTCAGCAGCGCGTTCGGCCGGCGACACGAACACCAGGTCGTAGGTCGTGCCCGAGGCGCGCCCGACGTCCTCAGCCATGGCTCGACCTTCGGCCGACAGGCGGTCGGCCATGGGGTCTCGCGGTGCGTGTCGGCGGAGTTCGAGGCGTTTCACGATACGGTCCTCCCACGGTCGGGTTCGCGTATCATGCCGCAACCGTGCGCTCCTTCCGTCGAACCGTCGTGCCCTTGATCGCCGTGGTGGTCGTCATCAGCATGGTCGCCTGTACCGGGAACGACGAGCCCAACCCTTCGAACACGCCGAGCGCCGCAACCCCTTCCGGAGATGCACCCGTCGCGTCCGACATCGGTGATGTGGCGTTCGTACCGGGGGAGTGGGCCTACGACTTCAACGGCATCAAGGCCATCCTTTCCATGGAGGGAAGCACCGCCACGCTCGAGGTGAAGAACGGTTCCCCCGGCGAACTCGGACGCCCAGGCATGTACGTCATCGCCGGTGACGGGAAGCGCTACGAAGGAGCGGTCGCATCCTCCGCGCCGATCGCCGACGGCGATCAGGTCAGCTTCGAGGTCACGTTCCCTGAACAGGTGACGCCCGAGTCGGTGGGCCTGGCCATCCTGTTGTTCGGCGGCAGCAACGCCGGCGCGATGGCCCCGGTGCCGGCCTAGCCGCGACTCGCGGGTTCGCTCTCACCGGCCTGCCAGCGGGCCAGCACGAACAGAAGGTCGCTGAGCCGGTTGAGGTAGTGCCGGACCTCGGGGTTGACCTCGCGTTGTGCGTGTTCCAAGGCGACCACGGCGCGTTCGGCCCGCCGGATCGTGCTGCGTGCCACATCGATCGCCGCGCTCGCGGGGTTAGCACCCGGCACGATGAACACCTCCGGCAGTGGTCGCAGGGCCACCAGGTCGTCGATGCGCTGCTCGAGCCGCTTGACCATGCCGGTGGTCACCAGCGACACCTCCGCGGTGAGCTTGCCGCGGCTCTTCGGGTTCGTGGCCAGGTCGGCGCCGACCACGAAGAGCTCCCGCTGCAGGGTGAGGAGGTCGGCGGCCATGACCTCGTCGTCGGTGAGCGACCGGGCGAGACCCAGGATCGCCACCGCTTCATCGGTGGTGCCGTACGCCTCGGTCACCAGATCGTCCTTGGGGACGCGGCCGCCGTAGAGCAGCCCCGTGGACCCATCGTCGCCGGTCTTGGTGTAGATGCGGGGCATCGCCCGCTAGCATAGGACGCATCCACGCTGGTCCCCAGCGCTCTCCAACGAGGAGGCATCACCATGACCGGCCCCATGTCCGGCAGGTTCGGAAGTGTCGTCACCGCCATGGTCACGCCGTTCCGCGACGACCACGCTGTCGATCTGGACGGCGCGCAGGAACTGGCTTCGTGGCTCGTGGACAACGGCTCCGACGCTGTCGTGGTCGCGGGCTCCACGGGCGAGTCGCCGACCCTCACGTACAAGGAGAAGTCGCAGTTGTTCGCGGCGGTGGGTGAGGCGATCCGCGGCCGGGGCAAGCTGATCTGCGGTACGGGCACCTACTCGACGGCCGAGACCCTGGAGTTGACGCAGGCGGCCGAGGACGCCGGCGCCGACGGCCTGCTGGTCGTCACCCCGTACTACAACAAGCCGCCGCAACGGGGCTTGGTGGCCCACTTCGAACACATCGCCGACGCCACCGAACTGCCGATGATCCTCTACAACATCCCGGGGCGTACCGCGATCCGCATCGAGCACGACACGCTGCTGCAGCTGGCGCAGCGCCCCAATATCGTGGCGGTCAAGGACTCGACCGGCGACTTCCAGGCCGTATCCCGCATCATCGCCGAGGCACCGGCGGGCTTCGAGGTCTACTCCGGCGACGATTGGGCGACGTTCGGGTACGTGTGCCTAGGGGCGGTGGGGATCGTGAGCGTCGCGAGTCACCTGGTGGGTCCGCAGATCCGCCAGATGGTGGATCTCATCCACACCGGTGATGTGCCCGCGGCGCGCAAGATCCACGAGGCGCTCTCGCCGCTCTACAACGCTCTGTTCATCACCTCCAACCCCATCCCGGTCAAGGCTGCGCTCGAGATGCTCGGGCGTCCGGCCGGCCCGCCTCGGCTCCCGCTGGTGCCGGCGACAGCCGAAGAGACCCAGCGGGTTCGCACAGCACTGGAGGAAGCCGGTCTCCTCTAGCAACGGTGATTGTCGGGTCGTCTTCCTCGGTGGGGTCGGGGAAGTCGGTCGCAACATGGCGTGCGTCGAGTTGGACGGACGCATCCTGATCGTCGACGTCGGACTGTCCTTCCCCAGCGGCGACATGCCCGGCATCGACCTGGTGTTGCCCGACTTCGACTACGTCCGCACGAACGCCGAACGCGTCGAAGCGGTGGTGCTGACCCACGGGCATGAAGACCACATCGGTGCCCTTGCCTACCTGTTGCGCGAATTCGAACACCTGCCCGTCTACGGCACCCCGTTCACCCTCGCGCTCCTCAAGGGCAAGCTCGAGGAGCACAAGGTGGCCGACCGGGCCACGCTGCACACGGTGACACCGGGGGAGGGCGCCACGGTGGGTCCGTTCAGCATGCGGTTCCTCCGTGTGACGCACTCGATCCCCGACGGCATGGCGGTGGCGATCGACACACCCCACGGCACGATCCTGCACACGGGTGACTTCAAGATCGACCAGACCCCATTGGACGGTCGTCCCACCGACCTGCATGGACTGGCCGAGGAGGCCAGCGGCACCGGCGTCCACCTGCTGCTCAGCGACTCGACGAACGCCGAGGAAGCCGGCTACACCTCGAGTGAACAGAGCGTGGGGCCGGTGGTGGCGCGGATCGTCGCGAACGCCCCCGAGATCGTGGTGGCCGCTTGCTTCTCCAGCCACATCCATCGCATCCAACAGATCGTGAACGCTGCCGTCGCCGATGAGCGGGTCGTCGCGTTCCTGGGCCGCTCGATGCACAACTCGGTCCGCGCCGCCCGCGAGCTGGGCCTGCTGAAGGTCGATGACCACGACGTGGTCGACATCGAGGAGGTCGCGCACCTCGATCCCGGGCGGGTCGTGGTGATCTGCACGGGTTCGCAGGGGGAACCGTTCAGTGCGCTGTCGCTGATGGCTCAGCGCCAACACAAGTGGGTCAAGCTGCAGGAACGCGACACCGTGGTGCTGTCGTCATCACTGATCCCCGGCAACGAGCCGGCGATCCACCGCGTCGTCGACGCGCTCTACCGTACGGGCGCCGACGTCTATCACATGCCTGCCGACCCGGTGCATGCGAGCGGACATGCCGCCGCCGAAGAACTACGGTTGATGCTGTCGTTGGTCCGACCGCGGTGGTTCATCCCGGTGCACGGTGAGCGGCGCCATCTGCAGCACCATGCGCGTCTCGCCGAGGAGGTCGGGATCCCACACGACCACGTCATCATCTGCGAGGACGGCGACGTCGTCGACGTGGGAGACCGGGTCGAGATCGTCGACCGGGTCCAGGCGGGCATGACGTTCGTCGACGGACTGGGTATCGGCGACGTCGGCGGCGAGGTACTCCGTGATCGCCGGAAGCTGGCGGGGGACGGAGTCGTCGTCGTCGTGGTCACCGTCGACTCCCAGTCCGGTGAGCTCGTCAGCGGTCCCGACATCGTGAATCGTGGTTTCGTCTACGAGGAGGCGTCGCAGTACATCCTGGATGAAGCGCGCGAGCGAGTGGTCATATCCATCGGTGAATCTGCGCAGGTGCGCGGCGTCGATACCTCGGCCCTCCAGCAGGACATCCGCCGGGTGTTGGGCCGCTACTTCAACGAGGTGACCCAGCGCAAGCCGGTGATCCTGCCCGTCGTGATGGAGGTCTGAGCTCCAGGGACCGAGTGGGTTCAGGCGGGAGATCGCGGTGGGCGGGCACGGGTCTCGGCCGAAGGAGCTGTCGACTCGACGAACCTGGTCACAACCCAGCGGTGTTTGCCGATCTTGCGGTCCTGGGTGAACCCGAGCTTCTCGTAGGTCGACAGCGCACCGTTGTAGAGGAAGCCGGCGGGCACAGCGTCGGCGCTCTCGGGGTATCCCTCGACGGTCCCCCCGCCCAGTCCAGCGATGAGGTCGAGCGCCCCGGCGAGCGCGGCGGCGGCCACGCCCTGACGCCGGTGCCCCTTCCCGACGTAGCAGCACGCGATCCGCCAGTCTGGCGGTGTCGTCTGCCCCCTCGCGTATTCGGCGCGGCTCTTGATCCGAGGCACCTCGTCGGGTACCCCGAACTGGCACCAACCCACACAGACATCCTCGTCGAAAACGAGCGCGGCATGGGCCGAACCCGCCCGCACACGATCGAGCTTCCGTTCGCGGTTGAGGGCCGGCGTGGTTGCCTTGCCGACTCCCTCGGGATGGAACCCCATGCACCAGCAGCCGCCGAATACGCCGTTGTTGCGTTCGACCAACGCGTCGAACGCAGCCCACGTCGACTCATCGAGAGCCTTGACCGTGTACGTGGGTTCGACCATGGGACGAGCCTACCCAGGGGAGAGGTCCTTGCACCGGCCCTCTCACCCGTCAAACTGGTCGGCCTATGGCGACGAAAACTTCCCCGTCGCGACGTAGCTCGTCGCGCCCTGCGTCCAAGCGTGCATCCGGTCGTTCCTCCACCGGCACGGGCCGGAAGCCCGGCCCGAAGAAGAAGCCGGTATCCAAGGCATCCAGGAAGCCGAGGAGGGCGTCCACCCGCCAGATCCTGTCACCGCACGCTCGTGATGCGGTCGGGATCGGACTCGTGGTGCTCGCCGGGCTCGCCGTCCTGTCGGTATGGCTCGATGCCGCCGGCCCGGTAGGGCACGCGCTCAACACGGCGCTGCACGGGGCCTTCGGCGTCGCCGCGATCGTGTTCCCGGTGGTCGGTCTCATCTGGGGTTTCATGCTGGTCCGCGACCGGGCTCCCGAGACGCGCGTGCGCATGTTCATCGGGTTCGTGGTGCTGACGCTCGGCTCGTTGGGCGTCCTGTCCATCGTGTTGGGCAACCCCAGCCCGTTCGCTTCGTTCGAGGGCACCGGCGACACGAGAGGCTTGGCCCAGGCAGGCGGTTTCGTGGGTGCGGTCGCCGCCTATCCACTCTCGCAAGTCGTGTCCCCTGCCGGGGCCTTCCTGGTCGATCTCGGGCTCGCGGCCATCGGTTTGCTCGTGCTCACCGGCACGTCGTTCGCCGAGGTCGGGCGCAAGCTCGCAGCCTTCAAGGCGTCCATGATCTCCACCGACGAGGAAGCGAAGGCGGCGAAGGAAGCCAAGGACGCCAAGGCTCTCGAGAAGCGAGAGAAGGCCGACGCCAAACGCGAACGTCGCCAGGACCAGCGGCTCTCACCGCCGCTCACCGTGCAGCCCGAGCCCGCATCGCAGATCCCTCACAAGCCGAAGGAGAAGAGGACCACCAAGATCTTGGAGGCTTTCGGGCTGATCGAGGAACCCGTCATCGTGGTGCCCGAGGCCGGCGCCGGCCTCGACCCTCGTATCGCGGCCTTGGCCGAGCCTCCTGCCGCCGATGACCCGGATACCGAGGCGGGCTTCGCGAAGCCGAAGAAGTCGAAGTCTCGGACCGTCACGACATCGCAAGGGCCTTACCAGCTTCCCTCGTTGGACCTGCTCCGCATCGCGCCGCCATCCACGAACGACGGCACCGACGAAAGCCGTATCACCCAAGCGCTCGGACACACCCTCACCACGTTCGGGGTGGATGCCAAGGTCGTGAACGCCCACCGGGGTCCCACGGTGACGATGTACGAGGTCGAGGTGGCCGCCGGCACCAAGGTGAACAAGGTACTCAACCTCTCGAGCGATATCGCCTATGCGTTGGCGACCCCCGACGTCCGCATCATCGCGCCGATCCCCGGCCGTTCGGCGATCGGCATCGAAGTGCCCAACACGCACCGAGATTTCGTGATGTTGGGCGACATCCTGCGTTCGAAGACCGCGAAGGATGACACGCACCCACTCTCGGTCGCCCTGGGCAAGGACATCCATGGGCACGCGCAGATGGTGAACCTGTCCACGATGCCGCACGTGCTGATCGCAGGTGCCACCGGGGCCGGCAAGTCCAGCTTGGTCAACTGCTTCATCACCTCGATCCTCATGCGCACCACGCCCGATGACGTTCGCCTGGTGCTGATCGATCCCAAGCGGGTGGAGATGTCGCACTTCGCCGAGGTCCCTCATCTGCTCAGTCCGGTCATCGTGCATCCCAAGCGCGCCGCCGAGGCGCTGCAGTGGATCGTCCGTGAGATGGAGATGCGCTACGAGATGCTCGCCACCGTGGGCGTCCGCGACATCGACGGATACGAGGAAGGTTTGGCGGCCGGCACGTTGCGCCTCCCGATCGGACACGAGGACAAGTACGAGCACATGCCCTACATCGTGGTCGTGATCGACGAGCTCGCCGACCTCATGATGATCGCCCCTCGCGACGTGGAGGATGCGATCTGCCGCATCGCGCAGATGGCACGTGCCGTGGGCATCCACCTGGTGGTCGCAACGCAGCGGCCATCGGTCGACGTGGTCACCGGCCTCATTAAGGCCAACATCCCGTCGCGCATCGCGCTGATGACGTCATCACAGGCAGACTCGCGTGTCGTGCTCGACCAGAACGGTGCAGAGAAGCTGGTCGGTCACGGGGACATGCTGTTCGCGCCGGCGAACGCCTCGAAGCCCACCCGCTTGCAGGGTGCGTGGGTCACCGAGGCCGAGGTCCACGGCGTCGCCGACTTCATCCGCGGACAGCGCGAGGTCACCTATGAGCAGAACATCGAAGGGCTCGGGCTGCCGCCGACCGCTGCGGAGATGTCCGGCAACCTCGCTGCCCAGGGCGACAGCGACGAGGATCTGGTGAACCAGGCCGCCGAGCTGATCATCCGTTCCCAACTGGGCTCGACCTC
>DATDJD010000092.1:0-3214 GCA_036520695.1 Actinomycetota bacterium | reverse complement strand
GTGTTCGGGCGCGTCACGCCGCAGCAGAAGCGGGCCATGGTGCAAGCGCTCCAGGCCCACGGTCACACGGTGGCGATGACCGGTGACGGGGTGAACGACGCACTCGCGCTGAAGGATGCCGACATCGGTGTGGCGATGGGTTCCGGGAGCGACGCGACCCGTTCGGTCGCACAACTCGTATTGCTTGATTCCAACTTCGATGCGTTGCCACCCGTGGTAGCGGAAGGCCGTCGCGTGCTGGGCAACATCGAACGTACCAGCGGGCTGTACCTCAACAAGACCGTCTACGCGATGTTGATCTCGTTGGCGACCGGCGTGGCCGGGTTCGTGTTCCCGTTCCTGCCCCGCCACCTCACGCTGATCGGGGCGATCACGATCGGGATCCCGTCGTTCTTCTTGGCGCTCGCGCCCAACACCGAGCGGTTCAAGCCGGGGTTCGTGAACCGCGTGCTTCGGTTCGCGATCCCGACGGGAACGCTGGCGGCGATCGCGACCTTGCTGTCCTACCGGCTCGCGATCAACGAACCGGGCGTGACGTTGGAGCAGGCACAAACGACCGCCGTCATGGTGTTGACCTGGATCGGGCTGCTGGTGCTCACGATCTTGTCGGCCCCGCTCACACGGGCTCGGCTCGCGCTGATCTGGTCCATGGCCGGACTGTTCGTGATCGCGCTGACGTGGGGACCCAGCCAGACGTTCTTCGCGCTCGACGATCCTCCGTTGGTCGTGTGGCTCGCGGGGTTCGGTATCGCCGCGATCGTGTGGTCGTTCGCGCGGCTGTTCGTCCCGGGTGCGCAGCCGGTGGGTCCGAGGAACCGGGCCGTTCCCACGAAGTAGTCTGTCTCAGACTAGTAGGCCGCCGGGCTCAGAGGGTTCCGAGGTCGCTCGGAGGCCAGATGACGACCTCCGCCTTGCCGATCACCTTATCGAGAGGGATGAACCCCAAACCGAACCGTGAATCCAGCGAGTTCCCGCGGTTGTCGCCCATGACGAAGAGTTGGTCATCGGGCACAGTGGTCTTGTCGAAGTTCGCCGTCGTTTGCGTGAGGTAGGGCTCGTCGAGCTTCTCGCCGTTGACGTACACGTCGCCGCCCTTGGCCCACACCGTGTCGCCGGGCACGCCGATCACCCGCTTGATGAAGTCCTCGTTGTCGGGCTGTTGCACGCCCAGTCCCTGGAACATCCAGTGGAAGAAACCACCGACGATGTTCCGGTCGGGTTGGCCGGACGGATCGGGATCTTCGAAGACGATGACGTCGCCCCGACGCGGATCATGGAAGTAGTAGGGGACCTTCAACACCAGCACTCGGTCGCCCGGCACCAGCGTCGGTTCCATGGAACCTGAGGGGATGAAGAACGCCTGCACCAGGAACGTCTTGATCAGCAGGGCCAAGACGAACGCCATGATGATCAAGCCCGGGAGTTCTCCGAGGAACTGGAGGACCGGGTTCTTGTGCTTGTGGGGTTGGGGCGCCGACTCGGGCTCGGGAGCCTCGAGCGACTCCCGCTCTGTCGTCTTCACCTGCCAAGGGTACCGGCTGCAGGCGCCGTGTCCTCGTTGCTTTCCACCTGCAACGACACCTCCACCGCTTTGAAACTGGCCCACAGGTCCTGGCCGATCGTCAGCCCCATACGTGTCACAGAACCCGCTGTGATCTCCGCGGTGAGTGGTGGCGAGGTGGCCAGGCGCACCCGAGCGCGATCGCCGTCGATCGCGATCTCGATGATGGCCCCCGGCAGCACGTTCCGTGGCGAGCCTTCTGGCTGTGCGATGTGGAGTGAGACGTCGACCGGCTTCAAGGTAGCGAGGGCGGGTGTTCCGTCGCTGATAGGTGTGGCTGGGGCCACCGTGAGTTCCCCGTCGTCGGTGCGGAGCGTCGCCGCACCATCGTCGAGCGGATGGAGCGAACCCTCGAACAGGTTCACGCCGACGAGATCGGCTGCGTAGGCACTGCGTGGGGTCCGCCTGATCTCCTCGGGTGTGCCCCGCTGGGTCGCAAGGCCTCGCTCGAGCACGACCACGCGATCGGCCAGCGTCAGGGCGTCCGTCGGGTCGTGGGCCACGAGCACCATCACTCCTGTGAACCTGCGGGCGATGTCTGCGAGCAGCGCCCTGATCTCTGCACGGCCGGACACGTCCACGTTGGCGAGTGGTTCGTCGAGGAGCAGGAGCTGCGGTTCGCTGACCAGGGCTCGGGCCAAGGAGACGCGCTGACGCTCACCCCCCGAGAGCCGACCGGGCTTCACCGAGGGGTCGATATCGGGCGCGAGACGCCGCAGCTCGTCGGCGGCCCGAGCGATCGCCTCTGCTTTCCCGACACCGTGAGCACGGAGAGGGAAGGCGACGTTCTCCAGCGCGCTCAACCGGGGGAACAGCAGATCCGACTGGAAACTCACCCCCACCGGGCGTCGTTCTGCGGGCAGGTTCTCGATGTGGGCCCCATCGAGCTCGATCGAGCCTTCCGTGAGCGGGAGCAGGCCCGCCAAGGCGTCCACCACCGTGGACTTGCCGGCTCCGTTCGGGCCGACGAGCGCCAAGGTCGATCCGGCTTCGCACGACAGTTCGACCTGTAGTTCGAAGTCATCCCGTCGGACGAAGAGTTCCGCGATCAGGCCGGATCCGCTCATGCCGCCTGCGTGATGCGGCCGCGCATCGCCACCAGTACGACCAACGAGAGCACGACCAACAGCAAGGACAGGAAGATCGCGCCACCCGGGTCGGTCTGCCTCGCCTCGTAGACGGCCAGTGGCAGCGTCTGTGTTCGTCCGGCGAGGTTGCCGGCGAAGGTGATCGTGGCGCCGAACTCACCCAGCGCCCTCGCCCAGCACAGCACGGCGCCGGCAGCGACCGCGGGAGCCAGCATCGGCAGGGTCACCCTGCGCATCGTGTACCACGACGACGCGCCGAGGGTCGCGGCGGCCCGTTCGTATCGAGGGTCCAGGGATCGGAGTCCCGCCTCCGTCGCCAAGACCACCAAGGGCATCGAGACGAACGTCGTGGCGACGATAGCGCCCCAGATCGTGAAGGTCAGTTGGATCCCAACCGACTCGTAGAGCCACCGACCCACGACGCCTTCACGACCCAGCGCCTGCAGCAGCCCGATGCCGCCGACGACCGGTGGCAGCACCACCGGCAGGACGACGACGGCACGCAGGATCGAGCGTCCGGGCATGTTCGAACGCGCCAGGATCCACGCGAGCGGCACGCCCAGGA
>DATDJD010000091.1:0-6791 GCA_036520695.1 Actinomycetota bacterium | reverse complement strand
CAATCCGTCCAGGACGGTGGCCTGCACCACCGCGCGAAGCTCGGGAGACAGCCGTCCCAGAGCCGCGCCGAGATCGCCGTGCTCGACACCGATCAGGACCTCGTCTTCGGCCGAGACGGTCGTGTCGTCGGCGTACGCACTTGTGACCCCTGCAGGACGCCGGCGTAGGTGAGAGATCAATCGCCGGATCCCGATGCCCCATATCCAGGCTGCGACCTCCCCGCTTGCCCGATACCGGGTCGCTCCTCGCCAGACCGCCACGAATGTGTCTTGCACGACTTCCTCCACGATCCCGGGGTCCGCACACCGGCGAGACAGTCGGAGCATCAACCACGGAGCGTGGCGCCGGTACAGCTCCGCGAGCGCGTCGCGGTCGCCCGCCGCCACGGCCGCGAGGAGTGCGTCGTCGCTTCCTGCGCGAACCGTCATCACCCCTCTGTCGCGATCAGCCCCCGGAACGGTTCACGAGTATCCGGTCCCCACCTTGCGGTCGCACGTTCGCGAGGCGAGGATGACGCATGCGGTCTGATCGTGCCCACGGCGTGCGCTGGTGGTTCGCGCGCATCGCGTGCTACCTGGCCGCTTGGGTACTGGCCGATCTCGTCACGTTCGCCATCCGATCCCCGCAGACGGACATGTCCGATGACTTCATCCGATGGCTGTGGGTCGCGCTACCGCTCAAGGTCGTGCTGCTGGTGTCGCTGGTGCCGCGCCGAAGGAGTGAGCGCTCAGAACGGCTCGCTCTGGTGGAGTGTGCAGTGATCGGCGCGGTCGCGACGACGTTCATCATCTTCTGGGCGAAGGTCGATCTCTCTCGAGCGTTCATGGTGTTGCAACTCGTGTTCTCCGTGGTCGCGTTGCTCGCAGTGAACGCGATCATGGGCACGGTGCATGTTGATGGTGAGCCGCCCAGAGCGGAGCGTGCACGATAGACCTCCCGTTGGTCGCGACGGCTGATCTCTGTGATCGGTTCCCCGACGCGCGGGTGGCCGAACCGATCCTGCGGGACTTCGGCGGTTCGATCACCTTCTCGGGTTCGATCGCGACCGTCCGCGTGTTCGAGGACAACGTGCTGGTTCGCGCCGCCCTCGAGCAACCCGGCAACGGACAGGTGCTCGTCATCGATGGGGGTGGCTCGCTTCGATGTGCCCTGGTCGGCGACCAGATCGCGGGATTGGCTCATTCGAACGGTTGGAGTGGGCTCGTCGTCCATGGTTGCATCCGCGATTCCGACGCCCTCGCCCTGGTCCCGATCGGCGTGAAGGCACTCGAGACGCACCCCCGCAAGAGTCAGAAGCGAGGAGACGGCGAGCGCGACGTGCCCGTGACGTTCGCCGGCCTCACGTTCGGGCCGGGGGACGTACTGTTCGCCGATGAGGATGGCCTCGTCGTGCTCGACGGTGCACGCATCGCCGACATCTGACCGAGCTACCAGCCGCCCCGGTGCACCTGGTCCTCGAACGGCCGACGCCGCCGGCTCATCCAGGATCCGGAGGGCTCTTCGTCTTCGGCACGGACCCCGAACCCGATGATCCCGACCGGCCGCAGCCCTTCGGGGACCCCCAGGCGATCGAGCAGACCTCGTTCACCATGCGTGATACCGAAGAACCAGCCCCCCAATCCCTCGTCGACCGCCGCGAGAAGCATCATCATCGAGGCCATCGCGGCGTCGATCTCCCAGAACTTCACCGGCCAGTTGGCAGCCTCGTCCATGCCGAAGTCGATCTTGTCGGGTTGGGAGTATCGCTCGATGTAGCGTCGGTGGTCCGCGATCGGCAGCACGATCACGGTCGGTCCCACCGCGATGTCCTCGGGCTCCCATCCGAACTCGGGGTCCCGAGTGATGCGCCAGAAATCGGCGACCGACTCCGGGGTGTCCAACACGACGAAGTCGACCCCTTGGGAGAACCCCGCCGATGGCGCACGTCGGCCTGCGTCCAGGACTCGGTCCATGACCTCGGTGGGGACCGGAGCCTGATCGAATCGGCGAACCATGCGTCGGCGGCGAACGACCTGTCGGAACTCCATGGGAGCCGACCTTATCCAACCCTCAGATCAATAGTCCCCGTCGGGGATCATGCGGGTCAGGTCAGTGACGTCGTCTGGATCGGGGATGGGCAGATCCTGGGCGATGCCGTACTCGGAGATCTCCATGGTCATCTCCATGGAGAACACCACCTGCGCATCTGCCGGGGTCTCCATCCGGAACGACATACGTCGCAGCAGGTCGTCTCCGTCGATCCATACATCGACCGGCATGGCGGTATCGCCGAGGAGCTGCGTGGCTTGCGCGAGCGCCTTGCGGGCATTCGCGTCGGCATCGTCCCCAAGGCGATGGAACGCCTCGCTCACGTCGATGGTCCCGTGGTAGTGGGTGGTCTCCACGCCGGCGACGGTCTCGGTGCCGACCACCTCTGCGTCGGTGATCCCGTCCAGGTAGGCGAGCGACGACGTGGGGTCGTTCTGCCCCTCCGACAGCGCAAGGAGGCTGTCGAAGCCCGGCGCGGTCTCACTGATGTCCATCGAAACCCAGTCCGTCGGCAGGCTCTGCATATCGGCGAGTTCCGGCATCCGCACGTAGAAGGTGGTCCCGTCCAGGATCATCTCCATCTCGGCCCCACCGGGGAGTCCGGGGAGTTCATCGAATCGATAGGTGGCGTGCATCGCCAACGGGTCTTCGAAGAACTCACCGTCGCCGGTGGCGGCGATGGCCTGTCCCTGCGCCTCGATGCTCATGTCGAACGACATCCGGAAAGAGCCGGCGTCCTCGACCTGGCGGGAGACCGATCGGATGAGCGCCACCGGATCGGTGTGCGCGGGGGATGCTCCCGTCGCGGGATCCCCACCTCTTGAGCAGGCGGCGAGCACCAGTGACAGGAGAGCGACGATGAACAGCGATCGAGAGCCGCGTGGTGGCATCTTCATGCCCGAATCATCGGCCGGGGGCTCCGGAAACCTGATCCCGATCGGGCAACGAAGAAGGCCCGGCGCAGAGCGCCGGGCCTTGCTCGTACTCGTAGGAGCTTCTCGTCGGCGGCTAGACGCCGCGGACGTTCGCTGCCTGGGGGCCCTTCTGGCCCTGGGTCACGTCGAATTCGACCTTCTGACCCTCTTCCAGGTTGCGGTAGCCCTCGCCCTCGATGGCGCTGAAGTGAACGAACACGTCTGCACTGCCATCTTCGGGGGTGATGAAGCCGAACCCCTTCTCGGGGTTGAACCACTTCACGGTACCGGTTGCCATTAGCATTCCCTCCTTCCTTCGCCGTCCCGGCCTTAGAGCTGCCGTTCAGGCGCCGGCGTGACATCCGCCGGTGTGAGGGAACTGCTCGAAGCGAACCGCGATCGTACCCTCGAGACGAACACTACCAGCAGACCGGGGGACCTTGCTCGCATCCGTGCCCAGGAAGATCGACCCGATCCGACCGTAGACTCGGTGCATCGTGTCCGAAGCAACCCTGTACGACGAGGCTGGCGGCATGGCCTTCTTCGAGGCCCTGGTGGACCGCTTCTACGCCGGCGTCGAGGCCGATCCCGTGCTGTTGTCGCTGTATCCCGAGCCCGACGACCTCGCGCCCGCCCGCAGGCGGCTCACGTTGTTCTTGGCGCAATACTGGGGGGGTCCCACCACCTATAGCGACGAACGAGGGCACCCCCGACTCCGGATGCGGCACAACCCGTTCGCGGTGGGGACCGAAGCTCGAGACCACTGGCTCGTCTGCATGAACTCGGCCATCGCCGACCTCGCCCCTGCGCCGCCCATCGCGGCACGGCTCACCGAGTACTTCGCGTTCGCCGCCGAAAGCATGCGCAACCAGGACTGAGGTCAGGCGTGGCGGTCGTGGCGGATGGTGCCCTTCAGCAGGCCTCGTCCGCGACCGAGGAGGCCTGCATCGACCGCGACCCCCAGCAGGGTCAGCACCGCACCCCACCCGCGGAAACCGTTGAGTTCGTTGACCGCGATCGCGTAGCAGAGCGTGGTGGTGGGAGCGAGGAAGAACCCGAGGAGCGGCCAGGCCCAGGTGCCGAATGCGTCGCTGAGGTAGTCGGAGAACAGCCACATCAGCACCATGATGAAGCGCGGCACCAGCAAGCCGAACAGCACTGCGAAGAACATCTGCTCACCCTTCCCTGCTCGGATCGTCGGTGACGTCGACGGTGACGTCGCTGCCCAGCATCTGTCTGCGGCCCAGGATCACGTAGCCGATCGCCCCGATCGCCGCGAAGGCGAACCATTGGAAGGCGTAGCTCAGATGTGAGCCCTCGTCCAGCGTTGGTTGGGGCACCACCCCCGGGAGTTCGCCGGGTTGGCTTGGGGTCTGGTCCTGCAAGACGAGGTACCAAGGGAGGAGGTCGTACGGGAGCTGGCGACCGATCGCATCGAGGTCGACCCGGGTGAACGTGCTCGCCCCTCGGTCGCCGTCACCGGCCTCCGCGTCATCGGCGCCTCCGGGTTCATCCGGCGAGAGGAAGCCGACGACGTCGACCTGCCCTTGCGGAGGGGATGCCTCGTCCACGGGTGGCGTGCCTAGATCGAACGGCACCCATCCGCGGTCGATGAGTACCGCCCGTCCGTCGGCCAAGACCAGGGGTGTGAGCACGTGGTTGCCCGGACGACCGTCCAGGGCCCGGCCGTACAGGATCACCTCGTGCGCTGGATCGTATCGACCGTTGGCGCTGGCACGGCGGTACGAGAGCGGTCGTTCGTCAGAGGCGACGAGCGGTTCGATCGGAACCGCCGGCATCGCCATGCCGGCGCGGAACCGCTCGTTGAAATACCGACGGCCCTCGAGGCGCTCCAGTTGCCAGAACCCCAGTCGTGTGCAGACCCCGACCACCACCAGTGCGAACACCGTGAACGCGATCCAGCGTGGGGTGAGCAGCGAGCGGCGCATCAGCAACCGCCCTAAGGGCCTTTCATCTCCTGGATCGTGTTGCCTCCGTCGACCACGATCGATTGCCCCGTGACGTAGCTCGCACGTTCGGACGCCAGGAACGCCACGACCTCTGCCACCTCTGCCGGCGAGCCCGACCGCGCAAGGGGCGTGTGCGAACCGGCCGCCGCTTCGTCGGGGGTCTGGGAACCGGTGGCGATCCATCCCGGTGCAACTGAATTCGCGGTCACCCCAGCTTCGCCCAGCTCGATCGCGAGGCCCCGCATGAGCCCGTCCATCCCGGCCTTCGCTGCGCCGTAGCCCACCGAGCCCGGGATCGTCACCAGGGGCCCCGTTACCGATGACACCATCACGATCCGTCCCCACCCCCGCTCCGCCATGCCGGGTGCCACGGAACGGGTGACGTTGTACGCGGTGTGCAGGTTGAGCGCGATGTCCAGATCCCAGTCGGCGTCCGCGAGTTCCGAGAACCGATCGGCGATCTCACCCTCCATGCCGACGTTCACCATCCCGGCGTTGTTGACCAGGATGTCGATCCGTCCGAACAGCTCCAGGACCTCGGCCACGGTCCGCCTCGCTTGCTCCCGGTCGGTGAGGTCAGCGACGAAACCCGCCGAGGTGTACCCGAGGTCGTGCAGCGCCGCCGCCCGCTCGTGGATACGGTCGGTGGTCGAGGCCACCGCCAGGGTCGCCCCCTCGCGCCCCAGGACATGGGCGCACGCGAACCCGATACCCGTCGGACTACCGGCTCCCGTGACCAATGCGACCTTGCCCTGCGCTTCGCCCTCCATGGATAGAACCCTATCGTCCACTCAACTTCCGACACCATGTATGCCGATACCCCCAGGAAGACGGCGCACGGGTGCGTTCGTGATGGAGCGGACGGCCAGCGCGACGGAGAAAGGGCGGAAGATGTTCCTGAGACAGTTCATACGCGCTCAGGTCTGGAAGGCGGCACTTCGCGACCGGTTGCTGGAGGCCCGGGGCGCGACCGCCGTCGAATACGCACTGATGTTGGCCTTGATCGCGATGGCGATCTTCGTGTCGGTGGCGTTCCTCGGGACGCAGACGAACGAGCCATTCACCCAGGTCGACTTCACACCTCCGTAACCCAGCCGTCTCACGACGTGCTGCGGGTGTGCACGAGTCGACATCGGCTAGGCTGCGCCTGCCATGACGACGGGACGGTTGCTCGCGCTGCAAGGGTTGGACACCGCGCTCGATCGACTGTCCGCGCGTCGTCACCAGCTCGAATCCGGTGAGGTGTTGCGCGCCGCTCGTGAGGAGGCCGACGCTGCCGAACGCACCTTGGGGGAGTTCCGGCTCAAGCTGGATGAGCTGGGACGCGACCAAGGTCGATACGAGCATGAGATCGACTCCATGACCCAGAAGGAGAACGCAGAACAGACTCGCCTGTACGACGGATCGATCGCCAACGTGAAGGAACTCGAAGCCCTCCAGCACGAGATCGCCAGTCTGAAGAAGCGCCGTTCGGGTCGTGAAGATGAACTCCTCGTGCTCATGGAGCAACGAGAGGAGTTCGAGGCGGGCGCTGCCCTGGCGCAGAGTCGTTCGGACGAGTTGCGCGCAGGTGTGGAACGGGTCGCTGCCGAATCGAGCGAGGAGCTCGCGAGCGTCATCGCCGATCTCGAGAGCAAGACGACGGAGCGCGTCGTCATCGCAGCCGAGATCGATCCAGAGACCTTGGAGCTCTACGAGGATCTCCGACGCCTGAAGAAGGGGATCGGTGCAGCCGCCTTGGTCGACGGGGGGTGCCAGGGCTGTCATGAACAGCTCTCAGCGGTGCAGCTCGACAAACTGAAGAAGACCGAGGACATCCGGAGGTGTGAGCACTGTCGAAGGATCCTGGTCTTCTGAGGGTCATGTGTGACGGTGCGG
>DATDJD010000090.1:0-19245 GCA_036520695.1 Actinomycetota bacterium | reverse complement strand
GCGGATGCGGTACGTGGTCACCCCGCAGGAGCGCTACGACGGTTACTACAACGAGATCTCGAACCGGATCCTGTGGATGGTCCACCACAACCTGTGGGACATCCCACGTGCTCCGATGTTCGACGACGCGACGGAAGCTGCATGGAACGACTACATCTCGGTGAACCGCGCGTTCGCCGAGGCCCTCGCCGATGAGGCCGACCACGACCCTGTCTACCTGATCCAGGATTACCATCTCGCCCTGGTGCCGGGCATGCTCCGTGAGCTCGCGCCCGACGCCAAGATCGTGCACTTCTCGCACACACCGTTCGCCGGTGCGACGTACTTGCGTGTACTCCCTGTGGGCATGCGGACCGCGATCCTGCGGGGACTCGCCGGCGCCGACGTCCTTGGCTTCCAAGCGAAGCAGTGGGCGGAGAACTACCTGCTGTCGGCGAGGAGCCTCCCTGAACTCCATGTGCTGCGGGGTGGCCGGATGCAGGTGGACGAACGGGTCGCTGCCGTGCGTGCATTCCCGGTGGCGGTGAGCGCCGAACCGTTGCGAGAGACGGCCGCACAACCGGAAGCCGAAGCGGTTCGAGAGGCGCTGACCGAGTGGGCCGGCGATGGCTCGTTGATCCTTCGCGTCGATCGGTTGGAGCCGTCGAAGAACATCCTGCGTGGGTTCATGGCGTACGCGCTGTTCCTTCGCCGCAACCCGGAATGGATCGGGAAGGTGCGCTTCCTGTGCCTGTTCAGTCCGTCTCGCGAGGACGTGCCCGAGTACAAGAGCTACGGAGAGGAATGCCTCGCGGAAGCCGACCGCGTGAACCACGAGTTCGGCACCCGCAGGTGGAAGCCGATCGAGATCAAGGTGCAGGAGGACTACGCCTACGCGGTCGCGGCCTACGCGCTCTACGACGTCCTCTTCGTGAACCCGTCCTACGACGGCATGAACCTGGTCGCGATGGAAGGGCCTCTGGTGAATCGTCGCAACGGGGTGCTCCTGCTGTCGCGCAACGCCGGGGCATTCGGGCGCCTGGGCCGACAGGCCCTGGGCGTCAACCCGTTCGATCTCGCCGAAACCGCGGAGGCGCTGCGGGAAGCCTTGGAGATGCCGACCGAAGAACGCACCCGCCGCGCGCGGGGCATGGCACGAACCGTGCAGGCCCACACCCCACCGACGTGGCTCGCCGACCAACTCGAAGCCGTCGACCAGATGCGACCGCCCACCCGCCGCCGCTGAACACCCTGGGATAGAGGGAACGCCCGAAAGCGTGGAGGTCACAGCCTCCGCAACAATCCCACCAAACCCGCCGGGCCATCGACGACCACGTCTGCTGCATCGGTGAGTTCCGACGGTGTTTCCGAGCCGTGGACCGCGACCTTCACGGTGACCGCACCCTTCGCCGCGAGTCGATCGAGCGTCGCGAACGCGCGGACGTCGGCAAGATCATCACCGGCGTACAGCACGGCATCGAGCCCTGCCTCCTGCACGATCCGATCCACGGCGCCTCCCTTGAGCGGACGTCCGGCAGGCACGAGTTCGAGAACCTTCTTGCCACCGATGATCTCCAGGTCCGCGTCGCGGGCGATCGGACCGAGCAAACCGTGCAGCAGCGCTTCGGCGGCCCGCGGGTCGTCGGCCCCACGGAAGTGCACCGCGATCGAGCCGCCCTTGCGCTCGACCCTGGTGCCCGGAACGCGGGCCGCCGCGTCGATCACCGGGGCGATCACCGATGGAGCGAGATCGCGCGTGTCGTCCCCCATGCCGTAGAGACCAGCGAGCACCACGCCCTCGATGTCGATCAGCTCCCGAAGCTGGGCGGGTGTCCGGCCCGACACGACGGCCACCACCGCGTACCGCCCTACCAGCCGAGCGATCGCTTCGCGAGCACCGTCACGGATCTTGGCGAGTTCGGGCCTGGCCACGATGGGACTGAGCGTGCCGTCGAAATCCAACAGCACGCCCGCTCGACCCTCTACCCGCTGGAACGCCAGCAAGTGGGGCTCTCGATTCATCCGCTCGTCGATATCCATAGGATCTGCCTCGTCGCCGATACACTCGACGCCCGTGAGCACTTCCCCAGCCACCCCGTTCCCGGGTGCTCCCCCGTCCCCACCTATCGGCGGGGATGTGGAGCCTCTGCAGAGCCGGCATAGCCCGTTCCCTCCGATCGGAGAGTACGCGTTCCTGTCCGACCGAGAGGTCAGCGCGTTGGTGAGCCCCAGCGGCAGCGTGGAATGGCTGTGCGTCCCCAGGCCCGACAGTCCGAGCGTCTTCGGTGCCATCCTCGATCGCGGTGCGGGTGCCTTCCGACTGGGGCCGGCCGAGCTGCTGGTACCGGCAGGGCGCCGGTACCTGCCGGGCACCAACGTGCTCGAGACGACCTGGCAGACACGCACCGGCTGGCTCATCGTGCGAGACGCGCTCTTGATGGGGCCATGGGCCGAGGACAGTCGCCGAGAGGACTACCGGCGGATCCCCGGTGACTATCAAGCCGAGCACATGTTGGTGCGAGCCGTCCGGTGCATCCAGGGCCAGGTCGACGTCGTACTCAACTGCGAGCCGGTGTTCGACTACGGGCGCAAGGACGCCGGCTGGGAATACACGGGCGAAGGCTACGAAGAGGCCATCGCCCGAGGGGGACCTGACGACCCTGCGATGCGGCTGACCACCAACATGCGCCTGGGCATCGAAGGTCGCAGCGCGGTGGCCTTCACCCGACTCAACGACAACGACACCGCGTTCGCCGCCCTCCATTGGGACGGCGAGGTCCACCCGCCACCCGCCGATGCCGACGAGGCCTGGGCCCGGATCCACGAGACCTCGGACTTCTGGCGTGGGTGGCTCAACAAGGGCGATTTCCCCGATCATCCGTGGCGAGCACACCTCCAACGGGCAGCCCTCACGCTCAAGGGCCTCACCTACGCCCCCACCGGAGCGCTCCTGGCCGCCGCCACCACGTCGCTCCCGGAGGCCGCCGGAGGCGAGCGCAACTGGGACTACCGCTACAGTTGGGTCCGCGACGCGACGTTCGCCTTGTGGGGCCTCTACACCCTGGGGTTCGATTTCGAGGCCAACAGCTTCTTCTACTTCATCGCCGAGCAGCTGCAGGACGGCTCTCCCTTACATGTGATGTACGGCGTGGGCGGCGAGACCGACCTGGACGAATCGACGCTGGATCACCTCACCGGTTATGAGCACGCCAAGCCGGTGCGGATCGGCAACGCCGCGCACGGTCAGGCGCAACACGACGTGTGGGGTGCGCTGCTTGATTCGGTGTTCCTGCACCTACGGAGCGGGGAGTTCTTGCAGGGATCGACGTGGAAGGGTCTGGCTCGACAGGTCGAGCGAGCCATCGAGCACTGGCGTGAACCCGACCAAGGCATCTGGGAGATGCGCGGCGCGCCGCAGCACTTCACGTTCTCCAAGCTGATGTGTTGGGTGGCCGCGGAGCGTGGCGCCCGCATGGCCGAGGTCATGGACAAGCCCGACCTCGTCGAACGCTGGCAGGCCGAAGCCGACACGATCCACGCCGACATCCTCGCCAATGCCGTCGACGAGCGGGGTGTGCTCACACAGGCGTACGGATCGAAGGCGCTGGATGCCTCGATGCTGCTCGCACCGTTGCTGCGATTCCTACCCGCCGATGACCCGCGGATCCGCGCTACCGTCCTGGCGATCGCCGAGGAACTCACCGATGACGGACTGGTGCTCCGCTACCGCCCCGAAGAGACCGACGACGGCCTCGAGGGCCAGGAGGCCACGTTCGCGATCTGTTCCTTCTGGCTGGTCTCGGCGCTCGCAGAGATCGGCGAGCTCGACCGCGCGCGAGAACTCTGCGAGCGGATGCTCTCCTACGCGAGCCCTCTGGGTCTGTACGCCGAAGAGATCGATCCCCGTACCGGCCGGCACTGGGGCAACTTCCCACAGGCGTTCACCCACCTGGCGCTGATCAACGCATTGATGCACATCATCCGAGCCGACGGCGGCAGCTACGCCGCCCCCGTCGTCGGACCTCGTCCACTCGACGGGTAGCTCAGGGTTCTGTGGGCGTCGACGACGCCTGATCCGCCGCCTCGGCGCCGCCCTCGATGTTGAGGTTGGGCAGGATGCGGTCCAGGAATCGCGGCACCCAGAACACACCCTTACCGAACAGCGTCAACAGCGCCGGTGCGAGCGAGACCACCAGGGTGCCTGCCAACGCGACCGCGACCGCGAGACCCACCCCGAACTGCTTGATCGTGGGGTCACCGTTGACGATGAAGCTCGCGAACACACAGAACATGATCAGGGCGGCAGCGGTGACAACGTGCGCACCATCGCCCAACCCAGATGTCACCGCCCGCGTCGGCCCTTCGCCCTCGGCGTGATGCTGCTGGATCTTGCTGACGAGGAACACCTCGTAGTCCATCGACAGACCGAAGAGCACCGCGAACATCATCAGCGGCACGTAGCTCGCGATCGGCACGGATCCACCGGGCGCATCCAGTCCGATCGCCGACAGCCCCCATCCCCACTGGAACACCGCCGTGAGCACGCCCAACGCGGCGCCGACCGAGAGCAGGTTCGTGATGGCCGCCTGCAGCGGTACCAACAGCGATCCGAACGCCACCATCAACAACAGGAAGCTGAGGCTCAGCACCGTGACGACCACGATCGGGAGCCGATCGGAGATCTTCGCGGCGAGGTCAACATTGCTCGCGGTGGATCCCCCGACATAGGACGCGACACCGCTCCCCTGGTTGGTGTCGGGCAGGACCCGCTCACGAACCGTCGCCACCAGCGTGACGGTGTCATCCGACGAGGGCGCCCATCTGGGGATGGCTGAGAAGACCGCGGCGCTGCCCGAATGGTTCACCTGAGGAGGGAAGAGTCCCACGACGCCGGGCGTGGCGAGCAGGGCGTCCTGGAGCGCCACGATGCGTGGATCCGTTGCCTTCGGCTCGCCGCCCGCCTTCGTGAGCATGGCCGTGATCTGTCGCTTCAGCTTCAGCGCCGTCTGCTGCTGACGCTCGGCCTTGGCCTTCTCCGCCTTGAGCTCGGCGGCCTGGGCTTCGAGTTCGTCTCCTTCCGCCTGGAGTTCGTCTCCTTGCGCTTGCAGTTCGTCGGCTTGGATCTGCAGCGAAGCGGCCTGGGCTTCGAGCCGCTCTGCTTGTGCGGCCAGGGATTCCGCCTGCGTGAGCAACGATTCGGCACGCGCTTCCAACGGTGCCAGCCGTGTGCGGGTGGTGGCTTCCTTGGCCTGGAGCCGGTCGAGCCTGGCTCGGAGTCGTTGCAAGCGACCGGGATCGGTCGTGGTATCGATCAGTTGCTCCACGATGCGCTCCCGGCCCAGGATGAACGCAAGGTGGGCGACGATCGGCGCGGCCTGTCGCACCAAGCGTTCAGCCTGCGATCGCAGACTCGCTTCTCGAGCACGGAGTTGCGCACCTTCGCGTTCCAACTGGGACTGCTGTCGTTGGAGGGCGGCGGCGCGACGTTCCAGGCTCGCCTCTTGGCGTTCGAGCGCGGCTTGGTCCGCTTCCAGCTCGTCCGCCTGTGCCTCGAGTCGCTTCTGCTCCTTCTCCAGCTCCTTCTGCAACGCCGTCGCCTTGTCGTACTTCTTCGTGTACTCGGCACTAGGCGCAGCGGCCGGATCGAGCGTGCTCGAGATCAGTAGTGGGCCGTTGTAGCCGACGCCGAAGCCCTGGGTGATCAGGTCGTACGCCTGCCGCTCGGTCGTGTCCGTGGGCGTGACCCCGATGTCCTCTTGGCCGAGCACCAGATCGAACAGCGGGATGATCAGCGGGATCACGATGGCGAGGGATACCACGACCACTATCCACGGGTGTCGTGACACGCTTCGCGCCCACGCGTCCCATCGGCGCTCCCCGACGGGGCGCTTGCGAGGCGTCAGGAACCGAGGGATGCGAACCTTCCGCACCCACCCACCCAGGAGCGACAGGATCGCCGGCAGCAGGGTGATCGAGGCGAACACAGCACAGAACACCGCGATCGCGGCGGCGTACCCAAGCGCGCTGACGAGCGGGATCCCAGCCACCACCAACGAGAGCAGCGCGATCACCACGGTGCCACCCGCGAAGACGATCGCGCTCCCCGATGAAGACACGGATCGAGCGATCGACTCCTTCACTTCGACGCCGCCCTCGAGATGTTCCAGGTGGGTCGTGACCAGGAACAAGGCATAGTCGATCCCCACGCCCAGTCCGATCATCGTCGCCAGCGTGGGTGCCACCGACGGGATCGCGATGAAGTGGCCCAGCAACCCGATCACCGACGTCGCGATCGACAGCGCGAAGACCGCCGTCAGGATCGGCGTGCCCATGGCGACCAGGCTCCCGAACACCAACGCCAGGATCACCATGGCTGCGAGGTTGCCCATGATCTCGCTCTGCTTCGTATCGGGGGTTGAGAGCACGCCGCCGATCGCTCCGCCCACCGCCACCTGGATGCCGGCCTTCCTCGCCGGCTCGGTGGCATCCAGGACCTTCTGTGCCAGTCGCTCGGTGATGAAGCCCGACTCGACCGTGAGCAGGACGGGCATCAACCCGGTCTGCCCATCCTCGGACAGGAGCCCCGCCTTCGCCGCGTCCTTCGTCACGGGGTCGGTGACGCTGTACACATCGTTCGACGACTTGATCGCCTTGTACGAAGCGGTGATCGCGGCCTTGTTCGCGGGATCGGTCAACGCGCCGTGGTCGACGTGGAACACGAATGGGTTCGAGCCGTTCTGCTGGGGAGGGAACTGGTCGGCGAGCAGATCGAAGGCCGCCTGGCTATCGGTCCCCGGAAGCGTGAGGCTGTTGTCGGTCTTGGCGCCATAGACCTTCACGGATCCCACCGCCAGCACGACGAGGACGATCCACACGCCGATCACGGCGAACCGGTGGTGGGCCGAGAACCGACCCACCCGATACAGGAACCCTCCCACCACCGACCTCCACTCGATGCAGTGTGCCGGCGAGCCTAGCTGACCGATCCGTCCGAGCGCCTCACGTTGCGCTGCAGCGCAGGCACAACACGGCCCACGGTCGTGCTTCGAGGCGTTGGTCGGGGATCGCGGCACCGCATCGGTCGCAATACCCGTACGTACCCTCGTCGATCTTCGCCTGCGCCCGGTCGACGTCAGCGAGTTTCGCCGTCAGAGCGTCCGCTTGGGCCACTCGTTCGATGCGTCCGATCGCCTCGCTCGTGCCTTCCCCAACCCGTTTGCCGAACCCGATCGTCGCCGACGGGTCACGCACCACGGTGGTCAAGGCAGTGAGCTCGGCGACCAGCTCGTCATGGCGTCGGCGGAGCTCAGATCCGATGGCGGTGGTGTCCATCGGTTGCTCAGGCTTGTTCGAACAGGTCGGGGTCTCCTCCGACCGCGTCGACGAGGTTGCCTTCGGAAGCGCGCAACACATCGGGCGACGCCACACCGCTGCGCTTCTCGATCTCTTTGTAAACCTCGGTGGCGTAGTCGACACACAGGACCACCAGGTCGCCGGGTCGGGATCGGTCCAACGCACGGCGGACGGCTTCCATCTCGTCCAGCACGACCTCGACGCTGCCGGCCCGTGCACCCCCTTGGACGATCGAATCCTCGACCCCTTCGCGGATCAGCTCCGCGGTCTCGCCTCGCTGCCGCCCTCGTGACTTCACATCTTCACGAACGATCACCTCATCGAAGTACCGAGCGGCGATCCGGCCGAGTTCCTTCATGTCCTCGTCGCGGCGATCACCTGCGGTAGCGACCACCGCGACGCGGAGGTTCGCCGACCACGAGGGCTCACCCGGGCGCTCACCCGTGGCAGAGTCCGCCACCAACCGTTCCACGAAGGAACCCAGGGTCTCCAAGGCCGCAGCGTTGTGGGCGTAGTCCAGCACGACCTTGACCCCGTCCAGATCGAACACGTTGAGCCGCCCAGGCGCTTGGTAGATCGAGGTCGTGAACGAGCGCAACCCCTGGCGGATGTCGTGCAGGTGGGCACCCGCGGCGTGGGCAGCGGCTGCGACGGCCATCGCGTTCTGCACCATCATGCGAGCCTTGCCGTCGAAGGTGGAGGGCAACGTGTGCACCCACGCGATGGGCATCGTGCGGCGGCCCTCCTTGATGACCATCATCTCGCCACGATCGCTGCGCTCCAGGACCACAGCCTTGCGCCCGCGGCGGATCCATCGCTCGACCAGATCGTGCTTCTCGGCCATCGTGAACAGGATCACGTTGCCGCTGCAGTGGTTGCGCATCGCCAGGACCAGCGGATCGTCGGCGTTGAGCACACCCCAGCCGTTGCGCGGCACGGCCTCGATCACCACACGTTTCACCGCCGCGAGCTGGTCCAGCGTTTCGATCTCCCGCAGCCCCAGATGGTCACCCGTTACGTTCAACACCACGCCGACATCGTTGCGTCCGTACCCCAGTCCTTCGCGCAGGATCCCTCCGCGGGCGACCTCGAACACCGCCGTGTCCACCCGCGGGTTCTGCAGGACCATCTGCGCCGACTTCGGACCGCTCGCATCGACACGCTTCACCAATCGCTCGTCGATGTAGATGCCGTCGGTGGTGGTCATGCCCACACGACGGCCCATCCCCCGGAAGATGTGCGCGATCATCCGCGTGGTCGTGGTCTTGCCGTTGGAGCCCGTCACCGCGATGATCGGGATCCGACTGGGGGTACCGGGTGGGAACAGCCCATCCACGACGTGCTTGGCCACGTACTGAGGTTCGCCTTCCGTGGGATGGGTGTGCATGCGGAACCCGGGTGCCGCATTCACCTCGACGATCGCGCCCCCGGTCTCGCGGACCGGCGTGGCGATGTCGGTCGCGAGGAAGTCGATGCCCGCGACGTCCAAGCCCACGACGCGCGCGGCCTCCTCGGCGATCTCCACGTTGTCTTCGTGTGCGTCCCAGGTGCGATCGATCGAGATCCCACCGGTCGACATGTTGCCGGTGGCGGCCAACAGGACCCGCTGGCCCTTCGGCGGTACGTCATCCAACGCGAGACCTTGCTTCTTCACCAGGTCCGCGGCGGCCTCGTCGATCTTGATCCGGGTGAGCACCTTCTCGTGTCCGAAACCACGCCGTGGATCCTGGTTGGCCTTCTCCACCAACTCCCGGATCGTGCGCTTGCCGTCGCCGGTCACGTGCGCAGGCACGCGTTCGGCGATCGCCACCATACGTCCGCCGATCACCAGGACGCGATAGTCGCTCCCGGTTACGAACGATTCGACGACGACCTGTCCATGACGCGACTCCTTCAGCGCTCGCTTGAACCCGGTGCGCACGGCGCGCTCGGTGCGCAGTTCCAGTCCCACGCCGCGTCCATGGTTGCCGTCCAATGGCTTGGTCACGACCGGGAACCCGATGCGCACCGCGGCAGCGACCGCATCGTTCTCAGCCCGCACGACCTCGCTCTTGGGCACCGGCAGACCCGCCGCGGCCAAGAGCCCGTTCGTCATCTTCTTGTCGCCCGCGATGTCGACGGCGAGTGCGCTGGTCTGCGAAGTCATCGTCGCGCGGATCCGCTGTTGATAGGTGCCTTGTCCCAACTGCACCAGCGAGTATTCGTTCAACCTGATCCAGGGGATGTCGCGGCTCAGCGCCTCATCGATGATCGCCTGCGTCGACGGACCGAACTGCCGACGTTCTGCGAGCAGGATCAGTCGTTCGAGCTGCCCGTCGAAGTCGAACCCCGGCTCCGCCTTCACGAGGTGGTTCACCAGGCGAACGGCGAGGGTGCCGGCCTCGATCCCGACACGCTCCTCCGCGTAGCCGTAGATCACGTTGTACTGCCCGGCCGACCCAGCGCTGCGCGTCTTGCCTCTGGAGATGTGGGCGCCCGACTCTCGTTGCAGTTCCAGGGCGACGTGCTCTGCGACATGGCCCAGCCAGGTGCCGTCCACGAGTCGCTCCCTGAACCCGCCGGTCTTGCCGAGGGAACACGAGTGCTCCCCAACGCCGGGGAGAACCTTGAGCAGCTTGCGATTGAATCCGGGGATCGTGTTGGACGGCCATTCCTCTAACGAGCCGAGGTCGACGAGCATGCGGATACACGGCTCGTACGACCAGTAGTTGGGACCCCTGAAGACCTGGGTCGCGACGACCTTCAGGTCGGGCCTCAGGGGTGGTTTCTTCGAGGCCGCCTCTCGCTTGGCACGCTGGCGGGAGGCGCGCGTGGCGCCGGCACTGGACGTGGTGCTGCCGTCGGTCCGTGTGCTCGGTGTGGTCGGTTTCGCGGCCTTCGCCGTCACTCCGAGGCCTCCCGCTCATCCTCGAGCGCGCCCTCGGCCGCGAGCAACCTCCGACCGCGAAGGTCGAACCAGTAGCCCGCCGGCAGGGAGTGCAACACCGCGCCCGACACCATGAGCGGTTTATACCCCTTCCCGCGATATGCGTCCGTCTTGACGTGGGCACCGTCGACGATCGTGATGGCCCCTTTGCCGATCACGGTGAGTGTGTGATCGGGGAACACGATCGCGCAGGTATCTTCGTCCACGCCCACGCCCAGCAACGAAGGCGACTGCGCCACCAACGCCATGAGCCTGCCGATGCGCCCCCGCTCGCCGAAATGTTGGTCGATGACCAGCCCGGAAAGGATGCCGAGCCCAGCCGACAGCTGCACCATGCGGTTCTTGGGGGTGGGACCGGCGTTGCCGAACGCCACCATGTGACTCGCCATGGCGCTGGCGCCCGCGCTGGTACCCGCGAGGACCGCGCCTCGGTCGTGTGCCAGGAAGAGCGCGTCGCCCAGTTTGGTGCCCGCGACCACCTGGGTCAGACGGGACTGGTTGCCACCGGTGAGGTAGACGCCCGTGGCTTCTCGCAACATGGAAGCCGTCGCAGGGTCATCGGCTTCAGATCTCTCTTCGGGCCGCACGCCGGACACCGTGCCCACGCCCAGCTTCATGAAGAGTTCTCGATAGACCTGAGTCGCTTGATCGCCTAAGGAGGATGCCGTGGAGATCACCACGACATGGCCATCTGCCCCACCCGCGAGCTTCACGAACCGGGACAGGATCACCTTGTCGCGAACGCGGTCTTCGGCACCACCGATCACCATGACCGGGCCGCCTCCGAGGGCGGCGAGCGATGCGAGCTCGGGCCCGCCCCCATCCGTCATGACCGAAGTGTAGCCGTCAGGCAGGGCCAGAACCCGCAGCGTCTGCGGTGATCGTGGGGTCGGGCACGAGGATGAGGAGGTCGTGTTCACCGGCATCGACCGAGCCGTGCAGGGATCCCTCCACGAACACCTCTGGTCCGTCCTGGATCTTCTGGAGCCGGTCCTGGGGCCCAGGACCTTCGACCAGTTCTGCACGAACCCCGCGGACCGGGTCCGGTACCAATCGAACCCGGGCATCGGGGTTGAAGCGTCTCGCGGCGGCGTCACTGCGCACGAGCGCCTGCGCTGCCTGTTCGGTGAACCGGATCATAGGAGCGATGCTACGGGGTCACCCTGACGGGCAACATCTCACGACCGGAACGGGTCGTGTCCGCCGCCATCCCTCGGATCGAAGCAGCCGCGGGAATCCTCACCCCAGAGCCATGCAGCGGCACCCAACACGGCGAGCCCACCGATCACCATCGTGACGATGCCCACGATGTTCACGACGCCCTCCTGACGAGGTCGGTTGGCCTGACGAGGTCGGTTGGCTCGACCTCCGGGCCTGTGAGCCGAGCGCCAGCACCGATCAACGCCCAGCCGATCGCGGTGCGGACACGGCCCGGTCGCTGACGCCTCGGCTCCGCGGACGCCTGACGATCGCAGGCCCTCTCGTGTGCCAGTTCAGATCCGAATGGGTTCATCATCGCGGTACCTCCTCCTCGGGTGCGTAACCGGTGACCTGCTTTATACTGGTTTCGGTGTAACCAGTCAACTAGTTTTCACAAGTTTCAAGGAGTATGCTGCGAACATGATCGAGTCGAGTCACGAGGACCACGTGAACGCCCCCGCCCCGGGCGACCTGGAGGACGTTCGGAGCTTCCTGTCGTTGCACGAGCACGAGGAAGGTCGCGACGCCAGCCTGCCACCCACCCCGTCCACCTTGGAAGGCTGGCTCCGTCGCCGCGATCTCCTGTCGCCGTCGACCCCGATCGATCCCGCGGACCTGGATTGGGCGCTCTCGATCCGGGACGCCTTGCTGACCAAGGTGGCCGAGAACGCCGGCATGCCCAGGGACCATGCCGCCGTCGAGGTCCTGAACTCGGCCGCTCAGGACACCGGGCTGCAACTGTGTTTCGGGTGTGACGAGAACCGTCTGCATACGGAGGTCGACGGCATGCGCGGGGTCATCGGCACGATCTTGGGCACCGCGTTCCTCGCAGACATGGACGGATCGTTCCATCGGCTCCGGGAATGTCAGGACCCCACATGCCCGACGGTGTTCTATGACCGCTCGAAGAACCACACCGCGAAATGGTGCTCCATGGCGTCGTGCGGCAACCGGAACAAGGTGCGCAAGTTCCGTGAGCGAGAACGTGCCAGCGCCGCGATGGATCCCGCGTCTTGACCACGCTCGAGCTCCCGCTGGTGGGCCCCGCCGGAGAGCCCATCGACCTGGCTCGCACCATCGACTCCCACGGCTTCTCCGACCTCGACCCGATGCGACTCGACGCCGAGGCCTCTAGGCTGGAGCTGACCGTATCCGCGGGCACGAGCCAAGGGCGGGCCCGGAAGAGCTCCCCCCCTCGCCGCATCCGCATCTCACCGGGCCAGGGGCGCACGGCTCAACTTGAGATCTTGGGCCCTCGGATCGGCGCCCGAGCCCGAACGCACGTGGTCACCGCAGCCCGTCACGTGCTCCGACTCGATCAAGACCTCTCGGGCTTCTACGCGGCGACGGCCGTTGACCCAGACCTCGCGTGGGTGGCGAGCGGAGCGGGCCGCATGCTCCAGAGCCCCACGGCGTTCGAAGATGTCGTCAAGACGGTCTGCACCACCAACTGCTCATGGGGCGCCACCCGCCGCATGGTGGGCGCCTTGGTGAGCCAGTTGGGCACGCCTGCGCTGGGCGGCGACGGACCTTCGACCAACGCCTTCCCGACCGCCGGATCCATGGCGAACGCGCCTGAGCGCTTCTATCGGGACGAGGTTCGCGCGGGGTATCGGGGTGTGTACCTCATCGAACTCGCTCGGCGCGTCGCAGAAGGCGAGGTCGACCTGGAGGCGCTGGCGACGGCCTCACCGGCTGATCTCAGCGACGACGAACTCGAACGAACGTTGATCGAACTCCCAGGCGTAGGTCCATACGCGGCGGCGCACATCATGATGACGATGGGCAGGAACTCGCGCCTGATCCTGGATTCATGGACGCGACCCACATACGCGAAGTTGATGGGTCGATCCAAACCCGTCGCCGACGCCACGATCCAACGGCGTTTCCGCCGTTACGGCGACCAAGCCGGATTGGCGTTCTGGCTGTTCCTCACCCGCGACTGGGTCCAGGACTGACTCCCGCGACAGGCCCCAGGAACGGTGCGGGAACAGCTCAGGAACACCTCCACTGGAACCGATACCTTCACGGGGTTGCCCCGTCTCGTGAGCGAGGGCATACTGCCTGGGGCCCCCGGCCGGCGATCCTGCCGGGGCCTTGAAGGGCCCCGGACTTCGGACCCACCCTGCGGCGACGAGGAGCGAGTGAGGAAATGATGGTGCCGTTATGGCGTCCACACGCCACGCCTCGAGGTTGGTCACGCGACCTGCTCGCCGGCTCTACCGCTCGTGGCGAGCAGAGCGTCGCACGCTCCGGCAGGGGCTGGTCGCACTCACCCTCAGCACGGCAGCATCCTTCGTCGCAGGGCTGACGCTCGCCTCCATCACCGGCACCCTCTCCGCCCTTCCAGGCCTCTTGGTCCTGATCCCCGCCGCCGTCGGCATGCGGGGCACCATCTTCGGCGCGATCGGCGCTCGGCTCGGAACGGCCTCGGCCGCGGGGACGTTCGAGTCCAACCTGAAGCGTGGTGGCGTGCTCTCCCAGAACGTCGAGGTGGCGTTCATCACGTCGTTCGCATCGTCCTTCTGGTTGGCGGCCCTCGCGAAGCTGGCCACCGACGCGTTCGGCGAGCCTTCGATCTCGTTCTGGGATCTGGTCACGATCTCAGTGGTCGGAGGATTCCTCGGATCCGTGTTGATCCTGATCGTCACCCTGGGGATGTCGGTGGTCTCCTACCGGCGGGGATACGACCTGGATTCGGTCGCCACACCCATGGTCACGGCGTTGGCAGACATGGGAACCCTGCCGCTGCTGTACCTCGCGACCTTCCTGGTGCGCAACGACACGGTCAACGCGGTGGTGGCAGGACTCTGCGTCCTGGTGTGCCTGCTCGCCGTGGTCAGGGCGGTTCGAACACCCGATGCGCACGTGCGCCGGATCGTGCTTGAGATGACCGCGGTCATCGCCTTGACGCCGATGTTGGACATCGCCGCCGGCTCGGTACTCCAAGCGCGGGAAGTCGGGCTCGCTCAGCTCGCCGGACTCTACATCTTGATCCCTCCGTTCGTGTCGCAGGCCGGCGCGTTGGGGGGGATCTTGTCGTCCCGGTTGTCGTCGAAGCTGCAACTCGGCGTGATCACGCCCCGCGGATTGCCCGAGCGACCCGCAGTGGTCGATGCGATCGTCGTGGTCGTGCTCGGCGTCGTCATCTTCACGGTGATCGGCGCCATCGGGTTCGGGCTGTCCGAACTGTTCGGCATGGCGCATCCGTCGGCAGCATCGATGGTGGGTGGGACGCTGCTCGCGGGCCTCATGGTGTCGCCGCTCATCTTGGGCACCGGGTACTACATCGCGGTCCTCACCTCGCGGTTCGGCCTGGACCCTGACAACCATGCCGTGCCCATCATCACGAGCCTCATGGACCTCGCTGGGGTCGTCGCCATCTTCGTCGCTATGTCAGTATCGGGAGTAGCCATCCATGGATGACCAACCGAAGAACGTCAAAGAGTTGCTCGTCGAGCTGAAGGACGCGTCCGAGCTCATGGTGGACCTCGCCTACGCGGCTGTCTTCTTCAACGACGAGAAGGTCGCCCGCGAGGTGGGTCGGCTCGAGCGCCGCATGAGCGAGCACCTCCGTGCCCTCCGCATCATGGCGATGCTCGCGGCTCGCAGCCCAGACGATGCCGAGGGCATGGCCGGGGTCCTGTGGATCGCCGACGCGATCGAAGAGATCGGTGACGCGGCCTCCGACATCGCTCGCGTCGTCGCGGCGAGACTGGGCATCCCCGACGCCTTGCGTCCGGACCTGCGCCACGCCGACGAGATGACCGCGCGGGTGAAGATGCGCGAGGACGCGCCGGCCGGGGGGCGGACCCTGCGCGACCTCTCCTTGCCGACGGAGACCGGAATGTGGGTCATGGCGATCCGGAGCGGCCTGGATTGGGAATTCGACCCCGGCCCCGACGACGTCGTGAGCGCCGGCGATGTGCTCTTGATCCGAGGTCCCGAAGAAGGCGTGAACGAGGTCCGCGAGTTGGCCGGTGCGCCACCGTTGCCGATGGCCCCCGACGACGACACGCCGGCGCTGTCCGAATTGGATCGCGCCGTCGACATCCTCGTCGAGATGAAAGATCTCGCCGAGGCCGCGGTCGGCATGGCCTACTCATCGCTGCTGTTCAACAATCGGTCGTTGGCTGCCGAGGTCGGGGCACTCGAGGCGCGGAGTGACCAACTCCACGACGAGCTGGAGTCGTGGGTGCTGCGGTCGGCACCGGAGGCGCGAGACCCGGATGAGCTGCGAGGGCTCCTTCGGCTCGGGGCGGCCAGCGAGTACATGTGCGACGCGGCGCGTGACATGACCTGGTACGTCGAACACGGCGAACCGTTGCATCCTGTCGTGCAGATGGCCTTGGAAGAGACCGAGGAAACTAGCGCCGAAACGTTGGTACAGCCCGGGTCCCTGGCCTCGGGTCGAACGCTGAAGGACCTACGGGTCGAGAACGAGACCGGCATGTTCGTCTTGGCCGTGCAGCGCGGCCAGCGCTGGATCTATCGTCCTCGTGGCACGTTCACGCTCGCCGAAGGGGACCGACTGATCTCGGTCGGCCCCGAAGAAGGCGAAGAGGAGCTGTGGGCCCTCACCGGCGCCCCGGTCCCCGCCGAGGCTTGACGGCGAAACCCAACCTGTCCCCTCGCCTGGTTGTACCCGTCCCTGACGTGACCTAGCCTGCCGATTATGGATGCGTACGTGTACTTGCGTATCGAGCCCGGCACGATGACGCACGTGCTCACGACCTTGTCGACGACATCACAGGTCCGCCGTGCGATCGCGGTGGTGGGTGCGTGGGACGTGCTCGCCCACGTCGATGGTCCAGACCTGGCGACGATCGCCTCACAGGTGTTGTCCGATTTCCATCGGGTGGAGGGTGTTCGCAGGACCTTCACCGCGCCCGTGGTGCCACCGGACCGGGTGGGGATCGCCGGTTGGGGCGCCCCGCAGGCGCCGGCGATCATCGGGGACGCTTGCTACGTACACATCAGGGCCGAAGCAGGGGCAGCGAGTGGACTCGCCGAACGCCTCGGTGAGATGACCGACGTGTCTGGGGTCGCGGTGATCGGCGGACCGTTCGACCTCATGGTGTGCGTCGCGCAGCCGTGGGAGGTGGCGAGCGGACTCATCCTGGAAGAGATCCACGGCCTGCCCGGCGTGGTGACCACCGACACCCTCGTCTCGGTCGTGTACGAAGAGCCCGAGGAAGATCGCGACCAGTTCTCCGCCTGGACCTAGGCGAGCACGCCAGACACCCCTACCGGGTATCGACCGCGAGCGGGATCTGCCGAACGCCGGCCGGCAGCGAGAACCGAACCCGTTCCTCGGTGAGCGTGACTTCCTCCACGGCGGCGAACCCGCGCTCGGCGAGCCAGCCGATCATCCGGTGAACGAGCCACTCCGGCGCCGACGCACCCGACGTGAGTCCCACGGTGGTGGCCCCGTGCAACCATGCGGGGTCCACGGCCATCTCGTCGTCGACGAGATGGGCCGGCGTGCCGAGTTCCTTCGACAGCTCGGCAAGGCGGTTGGAGTTGGATGAGTTCGCCGAACCGATCACGAGGACCACGTCGGACCTCGGTGCGATCACCTTCACGGCATCCTGACGGTTCTGGGTTGCGTAACAGATGTCGTCGCGGGGCGGCCCCTCGATCAACGGGAACCGCTCTTGGAGGATCCGCACGATCTCGTTCGTCTCATCGACGCTCAACGTGGTCTGCGTGAGGTAGCGCAGGTTCTCCGGATCGTCGATGCCCACGGTGCGGGCCTCTGCCGGCGATTGCACCAGGATGGTTCGTTCGGGCGCCTGCCCGCTGGTGCCCTCGACCTCCTCATGGCCGGCATGTCCGATCAAGATGATGGTTCTGCCTTCGGCTGCGAAACGCCTGGCTTCCACATGCACTTTGGTGACGAGTGGACAGGTGGCATCGATCACATCGAGACCACGTTCGGACGATCGTTCGTACACCGATGGAGCGACGCCATGTGCCGACAACACCACCACCGCCCCCTCGGGGACCGCCGTCTCCTCCTCCACGAAGATCGCGCCCTTGGACTCGAGGTCTCGCACGACGTGCAGATTGTGGACGATCTGCTTACGGACGTAGACGGGAGCTCCATGCTTGGTGAGGGCGCGCTCCACAGCGTCGACAGCACGTTCCACCCCGGCGCAGTACCCACGAGGCGCGGCCAAGAGCACGGTGCCTTCGTTCCTGGCTGACGTCCCCACCTCCATGCACCCCATGGTAGCCGCCGGCGAGAGCATGGACCCTCCAGCCGGCGTGAACGTGACTCGAAGTCACGGTTCGGTTGTCGGATGTCGGTGGGCTCGCCTAGCCTGGTCGGGCACGAGACGGACCGTCCGGTCCGCTCCTCCCCAGCGCGGCGATGCGCAACCACCTTCCCAGGGTTGGCCTGCGTATGCCCGCACGCGCTCGGGAGCCGGGGTCAGATGGACGTCCCGTGCGCTAGGTCACACAGAGAACCACATCGACCACAGGAGGTGATGTCCACACCCACGACCTACCGCGGGGACGATCGGCGCAGCGAGTGAATGGTTCACCGCACTGCCGACCCGACCTGAGCGCAGCCGCCAGTTCCGCTCGCCGCGGGGGTGATCAATCTATGACGTTCCGTTCTTCCACGCGCCGCCGCTTCCCGGCCGCGCTGCTCCTGACCGCCGTGCTCCTGACCGTCCCCGCCGCCTCGGCGACCGCGGGATCTGGATCTCAGGGCCGCTACTCCGAAGTCCCACGCTCGATCTGTCGCGTCGACTGGCGCGACGGAACCTGGCACGTCAAGAAGCTCATCCGGTGCGCGGTGCATCGCTGGAGCGTTCCTGGTGGAGTCGCCAAAGCCCTGTACATCGCCAACCGGGAGTCCAACTTCCACCCTCGGGCGTACAACTCCTACAGTGGGGCTTCTGGCATCTATCAGCACCTCCGCCGGTACTGGCCTGGCCGGGCCACCGCCTACGGCTTCCGGGGGTCGTCGGCATTCAACGCCCGCGCGAACATCATCGTGAGCATCCGCATGGTGCATCGCATGGGCAGCTGGCAGCCCTGGGGGGGTTAGCCCCCCACGATCGGACCGCCCGGGCGGGGCAGCCCCACGACCATCCCCCGCACCTCCTGCATGGAGGCGGCCACCTCGGTGGCCCCGGGCACGTCCCGGTCGGTGACGATCCTCATCCCCGGGAACCGATCGCGTGCCAGCGCCACCAGTTGGTCGAACGGCCCGAACGCCACCATGACGTGGGGGCGCTCCGCATCGATCTGATCGAGCGCGCCGCGCAGGTCGGTCGCACCGGGTGCGAGTTCCCACTCCGCCGAAACCGCTGCTGTCTTCAAGGACATCAACGCCTCGTCGTCGGTCGCGACGCACAACACGATCAACGCTCTGCACACTTCTAGAGCCACCGCTTCTTCCACTTGAACCATGCGTAGAGGCCGAACGCGGACCCGACGATCGTCATGATGGCCACCTGGTATCCGTATCGCCAGTCCAGCTCCGGCATATGGCGGAAGTTCATGCCCCAGATCCCTGCGAACAGTGTGGGCACCAACAAGATCGTGGCCCATGCGGTGAGGCTCTTCATCACCTCGTTCATGCGATTCGCGGCCTGCGTCGTACGCACATCCAGCAACGTCATGATCAGGTCCCGGATCGCGTCGACCATCTCGCCGATCCGCATCAGGTGATCGAGGACATCGCGGAAGTAGGGAGCGAGTGCGGTCGTCATGAACGGCTGGGACTCCAGCAGGTCGATCGCCTGACGCATCGGCGTCGCACGCCGCCG
>DATDJD010000089.1:0-2610 GCA_036520695.1 Actinomycetota bacterium | reverse complement strand
GGGGGTGACGCCAGGTAGGACGCGCGCACCTGCGGGTGCACGCGACCCTCGAAGTTCCGGTTGCCCGAGAGCACCGCCACCACGTTGAGGTCGTGCTCGTCGACCGCGGTCGCGACGTCGCCGATCAGCGGACCGGAGTTGCCGATGCACGTCGTACATCCGTACCCGACCAACGCGAACCCGAGCTTGTCGAGGTAGGGCGTGAGTCCGGCGCGATCGAGGTAATCGGTGACGACTCGCGACCCGGGCGCCAACGATGTCTTGACCCACGGTTTGGTCTGCAGACCCGCCTCCACGGCGTGCTGGGCAAGCAGACCGGCGGCCACCATGACGCTGGGGTTCGATGTGTTCGTGCACGAGGTGATCGCCGCGATCACGACGGCGCCGTTGCCGACGCCGTCGGTCGTGGCGGGGTCGCTCGTCACGTCGCCATCACCGGGGAGCTCATCCTGGCGAGGGGTGCCTCCTTCGGCGACGAACCGGCCGATCTCGGTGCCCTTCGGGTCCGGCTCGAGATGATCGCGGAACGCACCGACGAAGGACTCCCACACGTCGGGCAGCGCGACACGGTCCTGCGGACGCTTCGGCCCCGCCATCGACGGCACCACGGCGGACAGGTCCAGGTCGAGCAGCTCGCTGAACGTCGGCTCGGGGTCCCCGTCGCGCCGGAACAGCCCTTGCTCCTTCGCGTAGCGCTCGACCAGATCGTTGTTCGCACCCCGGCCGGTGAACGCCAGGTAGCGCAGCGTCTCGGCATCGATCGGGAAGTAGGACGCGGTCGCCCCGTATTCGGGACACATGTTGGACAGGGTGGCGCGGTCCGCGATCGACAGCGAGGAGAGACCGTCGCCGAAGAACTCGACGAACTTGCCCACCACGCCGTGCGCCCGGAGCATCTCCGTCAGGGTCAAGACCAGGTCGGTGGCGGTGGTGCCCGCCGGCAGCGCGCCCGTCATGCGGATGCCGATCACGTGCGGCTGCGGCAGGAACATCGGCTGGCCCAGCATCGCCGCCTCGGCTTCGATGCCACCGACGCCCCAACCCAACACGCCGAGCCCATTGATCATCGTGGTGTGGGAGTCGGTACCTACGACCGTGTCGGGGAACACGACGCCGTCACGCACGGAGACGACCTGGCCCAGATGCTCCAGATTCACCTGGTGGCAGATGCCGGCACCGGGCGGTACCACTCGCAGCCCGTCGAACGCCTGCTGCGCCCAGCGGAGCAAGGTGTAGCGCTCCCCGTTGCGCCGGTACTCGAACTCGATGTTGCGCTCGTAGGCCTCGGGCGTGCGGAACAGGTCCACCTGCACGGAATGGTCGATCACGAGATCGACGGGGATCAGCGGATTGATCGAGGTCGGGTCACCTCCGGCACGCTGGGTCGCGCTGCGCATCGCGGCGAGGTCGACGACCGCCGGCACACCGGTGAAGTCCTGCATCAGGACGCGACCAGGCATGAACGCGATGTCGGCGGCTGGGCCGGGCCACCCGGCGAGCGCACGCACATCGTCGTCGGACACATCGCGGGAACCGGCGCGCCGCAGCAGGTTCTCGAGCAGGATCAGGACGGTCTTGGGGAACCTGGTGAGGTCGATACCGAGGCGGTCGAGGCGAACCATCTCGGCCGGGCCCTGGGGTGTATCGAGCCGGTCACGAGCGCCCGCGAACTCACTACTGGTCATCGTGTGCGTCATCCCTTTCGATGGAGGCGGTTCCCTTCCATCCTCCCACGCAGGGCGAGACGCTCAGGTCAGTCCGGGCGGCGCGGCGCGGACTCGGCGTCACGGGAGGCTTGCACCGCTTGCTTGTGGGCGAGCCGGGCCTCGCGGCGAAGCTTCGCCTCTCGCTGGCGTCGGCGTTCTTCGTCGGTCTCGACCTGCAGCGGCGGGACCGGCCTCGGCTGACCGTCGTCATCGACCGCCACGAACACCAGGTACGCGCTGTTGGCGTGCCGGACCATGCCGGTGACGGGATCGCTCGCTTCCACACGCACCCCGCACTCCATGGACGTCCTGCCTACGTCGTTGACCGTGGCCTTCAGCACCACGACGTCGCCGATGTGGACCGGTTCCAGGAAGGTCATCTCGTCGATCGCCACCGTGACGGCGAGCCCGCCTGCATGCTTGATCGCGGCCAGTCCCGCGGCTGTGTCGACCAGACGCATGATCACGCCACCGTGCACGGTGCCGGCGATGTTGACGTCGCTGACCTCCATCATCTGCGTCAACGTCACTGCGGAATCAGTGACACGCTTGGGCGAGAGGTCGGGATCCGTCATCGGGCGAATCCTACGCTGGGAAGCCGATGCCCACCGGTACCATCGGGTCGATGCGCCGCTTCCCCTTCATCGCGTTGTTCCTCTTGGTGTTCGCCTCTGCGTGCGACCGCGGCGAGGACCCCGTGCCGACGCCATCGGTACCCACCACCGACTCCCCGTCGTTGCTGGAGGCACTGGTTCCTGAAGGTGTCCCCAAGTCCTTCGGCGAGGACGTGTCGGCGACCGACCTTCCCGTGAACGAGTTGGTACCACCTGGCACCGAAGTGACCGATCAGCTCTTGGCGTCGACGACGGCGGGCGATGCCGTCGTGATCATGTACGCGAAACGT
>DATDJD010000088.1:0-3175 GCA_036520695.1 Actinomycetota bacterium | reverse complement strand
GACCCCGTTCCTCGAGCACCCGCGCGTGCTCCAACGCCCCGTCGGCGGTTTCCTCAGCACGATCGACGAGGCTGACCGCGTTGGCGATGGAGAACCGCATGCGGGCGGTGCCCGCGGCGGCCAGCAATGCCTCGAAGGCCTGGATCCGCAACTCCTCCAGCCGGGTCGGGTCACTGCGCGGATCGTCGCGAGCCGCCCGATACGCCTCCTCGAAGTGGTAGCAGAGGAGTTCGGCGAAGTCGGCACGCCCAGCTGCGGTCGTTTCGATCCACTCGGCCACCGTGGCGTGGGCTCTCGCCCGGTCGGCCCGGGGAAGGCGCTCGTAGGCGACGTCGCGGGTCAGCACGTGCTTGAAGATGAATTCCGTTTCACCGCTGATCGCCGACCCCACCCGCGACCGAACGAGGTCGCGGTCCTGTAAACGGTCGAGCATCTCGCTGAGACGGTCGCCGGAGCCGTTCAGCAAACGGGCGACCGGTGGCTGCCAGAACACCCGGCCGACGACCGCCGCGTACTCGAGCGCCCGCCGATCGTCTCGCTCCAACAGATCGATGCGTGCCGCGAGGACTCCCTGGACCGTATCGGGGATCGCGATGCTGGCGAGCGATGACCTCGCCGTCCATCGGCCGCCGACCTCCTCGATCGCCCCCTCGTCGATCAGATGGCGAACGATCTCCTCGAGGAAGAACGGGTTGCCCTCTGCTCGCTCGAGCACCGACGCGCGGGTGCGGTCGGGGAGGTCGTCGACGTCGAGCAGCAGGGCCATCAGTTCGCTCGACTGCTCGGAGGTCAGGGGATCGAGGGCGATGCTCGATGCGTTCCGCCGCCCACCGCCCCAGGTCGGCCGCCGGTCGGCCAGGTTGGGACGGGTGGGGCACACCAGTAGGATCGGCCCCTCCGCCCGGTCGGCGATGCTTTCCACCAGGTCCAACAGCGAAGGATCTGCCCAATGGATGTCGTCGACGACGGCGACCAGTGGCTGCTCGGCAGCTAAAGCGGAGAAGAACGTCTGCCACGCCGCGTGGATATCGCTGCGCACCTGGCGAGGGTCGCGTTGGGCCATCGTGCCGGCGGGGTCCTCCACGCCGATCGTGAACGCGAGTGCCGCGCACGTACGGTCGATGTCCACGCCCTTCGCGCCGGCGACGCCGGACCTCGACCGAACCTTGCCGATCACGACGTTAGGCGGATCACGGTCGTCGATGCCCGAGCGTTCCTTCAGGATCTCGGCGAGTGGCCAATACGCGATCCCGTCCCCGTACGGCAGGCACCGGCCCTGCACGACGGTGACGTCGCCGGTCGAGACCGCGTCGAGGAACTCCCTGACGAGGCGGCTCTTGCCGACGCCCGGGTCGCCGTAGATCGTGGCGAGGTGGGGTCGCTCCTCCGCGCGGACCCGCTCGAAGGTCGATCGGAGCAGGTTCATCTCACCGTCGCGGCCAACCAACGGGGCCGAGAGGCCCGCGATCCCTCTCGATGGGCCTTCCGGTCCGCCGAGGACGATCACCGCCTCCACCGGGTCGGCCTTGCCCTTCAGCGTGAGGTCGGGGAGAGCGCGCCACCTCGATCCGGGTGCGGATCGGACGGTGCGTGCCGACGCCACGATCTGGCCCGGCTGCGCTGCCGTCTGGAGTCGGGCCGCCGTGTTGACGACGTCACCGGTCACCATCGGTTCACCCGGCACGACGTCGATCGCGGCGAGCACGTCGCCGGTGTGCACCCCGATACGGATGCCGAGCTCGACGTCGTGCACACGACGGAGTTCCTCGTTCACCGTCTCGAGGCGGGTGAACATGCGACGAGCAGCCCGCAGCGCTCGTCCCGCATCGTCTTCGTGCGCCTGGGGAACGCCGAACACCGCCATGACGGCATCGCCGATGAACTTCTCGACCGTGCCGCCCTCGGCCTCGATCTCGGTTCGCATCGCCTCGAAGTAGGTCGCGAGCACATCGCGGAGACGCTCGGGATCGAGCTGTTCACCCAGGGTGGTCGAGCCAGTGACGTCGGCGAACAGCACCGTGACGAGTTTCCGCTCCTCGCCGGCCGGAGCCGCCGACGTGTGATCGCCCACCGGTGCACCACACGCGAGACAGAACCGGGCGTCCGGCGGGAGGGTTGCCCCGCATACGGCGCACACGATCGAGAGCGCGGCGCCACACGTGCCACAGAACGCTGCGTCGGCCGGATTGCTCGTCCCGCAGCTGCTACAGGTCAAGGACGCACACCCATACACCGAGCGTAGCGTTCCGCGCGGTCGACCGGAACGAGTGGGTGCTGGAACCACCCCGGTTCCCGCGGCATGATTCCCGTGTCCCGGCAGAAGGAGAAACCCGATGGATGCTGATATCCGCCGTGAAGCGACGGGCTTCGCCAAGAACTGGTGGTTGTTCCTGATCACCGGGCTGGCGTGGTTGATGATCGCGATCATCGTGCTCCGGTTCGACACGGCCTCGATCGCGACCGTGGGTGTCCTCATCGGCATCATGTTCCTCGGCGCGGCCATGAATGAGTTCCTCGCCTCGAGCACGGTGACCGGCGGGTGGAAGTTCGTGCACATCGCGCTGGCGGTGCTCTTCGTCCTGGGTGCCTTGTGGGGCTTCTTCCGTCCGGTGAACACCTTCTTCGCGCTGGCGTCGGTCCTGGGCTTCCTGCTGGTCCTGATGGGGACGATGTCGATCGTTGGCGCCCTGCTCTCGCGTGAGACGAACCCTGTGTGGTGGCTCGGCCTGCTGGTCGGTGTCTTCGAGATCCTGTTGGCGGTCTGGGTCTCGCAGCGGTATTACCCGGCTCGCGCGGCCCTCATCCTCGTCTGGGTCGGCTTCCTCGCCCTCTTCAAGGGTTTCACCGAGATCGTGCTGGCGTTCGAACTGCATCACGCGAAGAAGCAGCTCGACACCGCAGCCTGATCCGGGCCGCGCTCAGGGCATCCGCGGGGCTCTCGTAGACTCTGCGGCCATGAGTGAGCAGCAACCCGAACCGGCCCTCGCGGGTGCCGAGATGGCCACGCGGTACGACCCCCAACAGGTCGAACCACGATGGGCTGCCGAGTGGGTCGACCGTGGCTACTTCACGGCCGATCCGTCGTCGGGTAAGCCGCCGTTCTGCATCGTGATCCCACCGCCCAACGTGACGGGGCGGTTGCATGTCGGGCACGCCCTTGGCCGCACGATCGAAG
>DATDJD010000087.1:0-3022 GCA_036520695.1 Actinomycetota bacterium | reverse complement strand
CCGCGCCAGGGTCGGCATGAAGCCCTGCACGAAGGTGCTGTAGGTCTCGTTGATCAGCCGTTGGGAATCCGCGGCGATCGTGCCGAACACCAGGGAGCTCTTGCCCGAGCCGGAGAGTCCCGTGAACACGGTCAGTCGGCGCTTCGGGAGCTCGACGCTGACGTCCTTCAGGTTGTTCACGCGCGCGCCCTGCACGCGGATCAGGTCGTGGCTGTCGGCGACGTTCGGCACGGGTGGTTCCGGGTCCCTCAGCTCGCTGCCTTCTGCACGAGCGCGGCGATCTTCGACTCTTCGGCGGCGGTCAGCTTCGTCAGGGCGAACGCGGTCGACCACATGGTGCCCTCGTCCAGGTTCGCTTGGTCGTTGAAGCCGAGCGTGGCGTACCGCGAGTTGAACTTCGCCGCGGCCTGGAAGAAGCACACGACCTTGCCGTCCTTGGCGTAGGCGGGCATTCCGTACCAGGTCTTCGGCCAAAGGTCTGGCGCGGACGCGGTGATGATCGCATGGAGTCGCTTCGCCATGGCGCGGTCCCGGCTCTCCATCTCGGCGATCGCCGCGAGCAGGTCGCGTTCCCCGTCCGCCTTGTTCTTGCTCGCGCGCGCTTCCGCCTTCACCTCTTGGGCTCGAGCCTTCATCGCGGCCCGCTCCTCGGCGGTGAACGACTCGGACTTGCTCGCAGTGGTGCGCTTGGCGGACCCCTGCGTGGTCTTCCGTGCGGGCTTCTTCTCAGACATCGCGGAACACCTCCTGCGGAGGGATCAGGTCACTCTCGGATGCGGATGGGGTGCCCGCAAGTGGGAGCCGCGGGCGGTTCTCCTGGTCACCTGCGAATCGTGTCAGGTCGCGCCAACGCTGCCAAGCGCTGCTGAGCTCAACACTCGATACGCGAACCACCCGGCCGCGGGTTCCCCCAGGGGTTCGAGTTCCAGCGAGGTCTGGTCGATCGCGATCGGTGACCGAGTCACGAACACGAGGGCCTCGTCGGCGACGGTGGGGGACCGACGCAGCGCATCGTCTCCCATCGGTCCCAGTTGGTAGCCACCACATCCGGCGGCGAAGGCCACCTGGGGATAGGCGTCGGAACTCGCAACGACGCACGGTCCGTCCTGATCCATCAGCTCTCTCTGGATAGCCCCACCGACCGCCGTAGGCACCGCGCGTTCGGCTGCGGCGCGCGTCTCGATGCGACGCAGCGTTCCCACTTGCCACATGGTCCAGGCCACGATGATGCTCACCACCACGCCGGTGGCCGCCCTCCCGAACACAGCAGATCGTCGGAGTGCGTTCAGGCCGCATCCCGCACCCAGGGACAGCAGTGCCAACGAAGGGAGCAGGAACCTCGGCGCAAGCCCTGACACCAGGACCAGGTACTCCAGCGCCAAGGCGACTCCACCGATCACCGCCATCCGTACCGAGAGGCTCTCCTCACCGCGCCGTTCCAGAACGAGCGCGACCAGGACCAACCCCAACAGAGCGCCCCACCAGATGACACCGACGACAGGGATCCCGCCTCCTCGATCCGGCCCCAGGAGCGGACCATCGGTGAGCGCAAGGTGGCTCATCACACCGGTGGCGCTTCCGGCGAGATGCGACACCTCGCGAGCGGATCGGAGGGCCGACAGCGGTCCGCCGAAGCGAACGCTCATCTCGATCAGCCAGGGCATCCACCCGACCGCGACGCCGATGCTGAGGTAGATCAGCGACCTCCACGTGTCTCGGCTGAACACGATCACCGCGAGCGTGAGTGCCAGAGCCAGGACCAACGCATCGGGTGGTCGCATCAGAGCCATCGACCCGGCACACACCGCGAGTCCCATCCGGTTCCGCCGGCCGGCCCCATCGACGGTGCTGTCCCGAGCCAGGAACCCGACCACGCCGACGCCGAGCAACGCTGCCCACAGGTTGGGCATCACTTCGGAGCCGTAGAGCAGCGCGGGCCACGACATCGCGAACAGGAAGGCTCCAACGGGCGCGGCGTATCCAACACGGGGAACCCAGGCGCGGAAGACGAGCCCCAGGAGAGCGCTGGACGCCACAGCGAGGACGAGTCGGATCGCCCACCCCGGTGTCCCGCTCCACGTGAGGGGCGCGATCAGGAGCGTGATGCCCCGAGCCCTCGACGCGACGAACGGGAGCGCCTGGGTATGACGGGTGACCTGCGACAGATAGATCGCTTCGTCCCAGGCCCATGCCCTGGAGAGCGAAGTGACCGCTAGCTGCGCCACGAAGGATCCGAGCGACACCGCCCACACCAACCGGCCGGCTGTGCGCAGTTCCCGTGGATCCACCCTTCCATGCCCTTTCCATCCGGGGTTGCATTGCTACACTCCCAGGTAGATGAGCTAGTGCGGACTCCTCGTAGCACGGCCGCCGCGAATCACAGCGGGCCGTGTCGGCGTACCCGCCACCCACCCGAGGAGGTCCCACCGATGTCGCGGATCCACCCGTTCCCCTCCCAGCCCCGCCCCGCCACCATCCACCGTTCAGGAGCCTTGCCATGAGTACCCTCGAGGTTCGAGACCTGGAGGTCGAGGCCGGCGGGAAGACCGTCGTCGAGCACCTGACGTTCAGCCTGCGACCGGGCGACAAGATGGGCGTCGTGGGTCGCAACGGGGCAGGCAAGACCAGCACGTTGAAGGTTCTCGCAGGAGAAGCGCAGGCCGCGGGTGGGACGGCGGTGCGACGTGGGGCGCTCGGTTACCTCCGACAGGATCCACGTCAGCACCGCGAGGACGACGGCATCACCGGCCTCGAGTACATCCTCGGTGCGCGTGATCTCGTCGAGATGGCACGCCGTGTGGAGAAGGCCCGGGTGCGTCTGGAGGAGAACCATGACGAGGCGAACGTGACGCGGTTCGCACGGGCAGAGGAAGCCTATCGCGACAGCGGCGGCTACCAGGCTGAGTCAGAGGCACGAACGATCACCGCCGGCCTCGGTCTCGCCCAGGATCGACTCGTCCTGCATGTCGGCGCCCTCTCCGGGGGTGAACGTCGCCGCCTCGAACTGGCTCGCATCCTGTTC
>DATDJD010000086.1:0-2244 GCA_036520695.1 Actinomycetota bacterium | reverse complement strand
TGCGCGAGGGAAGTCGGCCAGGGTCGCCGGTGACTTCGTCACGATCACCGCGCTCCTGCAGGGCCTCCCGCTCGGGTATCACCGCGACCTGCAGGAGGACAAGGAGCCCGCGTTCGATGCGGCGGACACGATCGAGCTGGTCCTGCCCGCCTTGACCGGGGCCGTCGCGACGCTGCACGTCGACGTCGACGCGATGCGTGCCTCGTGTGCCGACGCGGGGCTCTACGCCACCGATATCGCCGAGGCGCTCGTCAGGGACGGTGTGCCGTTCCGCGAAGCGCATCGACGCACCGGTGAACTGTTGAAGCGGCTCGACGACGACGGCCGCACGCTCACTGACCTGGATGCCTCGGAGTGGGCCGACTTCGGTGTACCCGACGGCGCCGCGTTGCTCGATCCCGACGCCAGTCTCGCCGCTCGAACCACCGCAGGCGGTCCGTCGCTCGAGAGCGTGCGCGCGCAGGCGGACGCGATCAGTCAGGTGTTGTCGGATCGGCCGTGAGCCGTTCGCAGAGGGCCCACAGCTTCGCTCGCTCCGCAGGTGTTGCGTGGGCTCGAACCAGCTTCTCGGTGGAACGCGGTGCTCGGTCCAGCCAGAACTTGCCGGTCGTGCGGCCGGGCTCGGCCGCTGCGGCGAGCCACACGATCGTGTCTGCGCCTTCGTCGGGGGTTCGGAGCAAGGGTCCGATCAGCGTTCGGAAGGCGGGGAGTCCGACCTCGAGTCCGGGCGTATCGGCCCAGCCCGGGTGCATCGCGTGTACGGCGACCCCTGCATCGCGAAGACGCTTGGCCCACTCTTCACTCAGGACCACCTGGGCGCGCTTCGCGCGCGCGTAGGCCGTCGAACCCCGGTAGTCGTTCGGACCCATCTCGAGCGCGTCGACGTCGAGCGGCTGGGTGTACATGCCACCGCTCGCGACCCAGAGCACCCGCGCGCCGGGGGTAGCTTCCAGCAACGGCACCAGTTCGTGGGTCAGCAGGAACGGTCCTAACACCATCGTCGCGAACGTCAGCTCATGGCCCTCCACGGACTCCTTGCGCTCGGCGAACAGGCCGCCGGCGTTGTGGACCAGGACGTCGAGCCGCGGTTCGCGTTCGCGGATCTGCGCTGCGACCGATCGCACCGAGGCCATCGAGGAAAGATCGGCGATGTACACGGCGACGTCGCCGTCGCCGGCGGCGGCGATGTCGGCCCTTGCCCTTTCACCTCGTTCAGGGTTGCGCACGACGATGCGGATCGAGGCACCCATGGATGCGAGCCGGGTGGCGGTCAGCAGCCCCAGTCCCGAGTTGGCGCCCGTGACGACGACGACCTTGCCATCCATGCGGAACCCGTCCAGGTCGTCCCAGTCGAGCATGCGTCGACGAGCCTCGTAGCCCAGCTTCGTGAAGCTGCCCACGACCGAGGTCTCGAGCACGTCATCGATCAGTCCTCGCAGCACCGTGCGCTCCTTCGTGCGGAACGCGAACAGGGCCACCGCGAACGCGGTGGCCCTGTCAGCGAGACGCGGTCGTGGTTCACACGACGTGGACGTTCGAGGCCTGCGGCCCTTTGTCTCCTGCGGTGACCTCGAACTCGACGTTCTGGCCCTCTTCGAGATTCTTGTATCCCTCGCCTTCGATCGAGCTGAAGTGCACGAAGACATCGGGACCGTCGGCTTGCGTGATGAAACCGAAGCCCTTCTCGGAGCTGAACCACTTCACGGTTCCTGTTGCCATGGGCGTTCCCCTCCTTCCTCGGCCGTTGCGGACCTGGTGCGGTGATGCATGTCCGTCGGCCTCCGGCGCGAACGCCGGGAGGGAACTGCTCCAGTGACGACTGTGATGCCAGAAACCCTCGAGGCGAAGGATACCCGCACTGGCGGACTCCGCGCCAACGGCTCGACCATGAACGTTCGCCGAACAGCAAGGATCTCCTTCCCGCACAGCGCGTTCTCAGCCCAGGTCCAGCAAGGTGTGCCAGCATCGGCTCATGGCACCGGTGGCGGTCCCCGAGGTCGGACTCTCGCGCCTCGCGGCGCTTCGAGCGCTTCGTCGAGATCCGATCGGCCTGCTCGAACACGCCGCCGCCCGAGGCGATGTGGTGCACGCGTCGATGCCTCGGGTCGAGGTCTTCGTCGTGAACCATCCTGACCTGGCGTGGGACGTGTTCGCGACCGGCAACCGAGACTTCCGCAAGAGTCCAGCGGCGCAGACCATCCGTCGAGTGTTGGGAGACGGGCTGCTCACCAGTGAAGGCGATCT
>DATDJD010000085.1:0-2591 GCA_036520695.1 Actinomycetota bacterium | reverse complement strand
CATGGCTCCACCGACGATCGTGTCGGCGCGGTCGGGGTTCAGGCCCGGCATCGAGGCACGTCGTTTCATGCTTCGGGCAGCCATCTCGTCGATCAACGCATCGAGCCGCGTCAGAGGGAGTTCGTAGCCATGGAGCAAGGGAAGCGGGTAGTCGGTCCTTTTCAGGTCGACCTTCGCCAGGTTCCGGACGGTGCCGCCGATGCCGACCAGGTCGTCGTCCGATGCGAGCTCGGTGATGCCGGTGTCGTCCAGCGTCGATCGCACCGCTTTGCCCAGGGATCGGAGTTCACCGTCGGTGGGAGGATCCGAAGCGAGGTAACGATCGCTCATGCGGAGCGAGCCCATCGGCACCGACCACGACCGGATCAGTCGCCGATCGCGGAACGCGGTGATCTCCGCACTTCCTCCTCCGACGTCGAAGGTGAACCCACTGGTGACCGGCAGATCGTGCACGGCGCCGTAGAACCCGAGCATGGCCTCGTGATCACCGTCGATCGTCTGGAGCGGCACACCCAGGTTGTGGGCTCGCTCAACAAGTTCGTGCCCGTCAGCGGCATCGCGGACCGCCGACGTGGCGACCGCGATCATGCGTGAGGCACCCGCGCCGCGCGCCACCGCCAAGAAGTCACGGAGCGCCTCGATCGTTCGTTCGATGGCGTCGGGTCCGAGCCGGTCGGAGTCGCGCAGCTCTCGGGCCAGCCTCAAGGGTGCCCGAGCGTCTTCCATGACATCGAGATGCTCACCTTCCCGAAGCCGGAACACGATCATGCGACCCGAGTTGGAGCCGATGTCGACGACGGCGAAAGGCCGGTCGTCGGGCGCAGGATCGAGCACCGCGTTCACGCCTCGATGCTCCCACACATCGGTGGTCGACTTCCCCGGGCTGTTGACATCGGGGGCGGGCACCGAGACACTGCCGACGCAGATGCCAACGGAATAGCCGACATATCCTGACCTTGTCCCTGCGGGTGCGCTCAGACGCCCCGCAGTTCTGTGCATCCCCAGAAGGATGATCCGTCGTGCATCGTCTGCATCCGCGTACCACCTACTTGATCTATGTCCTCGGCGACGGGTTCGCCTTCCGCCTGATGGGCACGATCTTCAGCGTCTTCCTGGTATTGGAACTCGGTCTGAACCCCCTCCAATTGCTGCTGATGGGCACGGTGCTGGAAGGTACCTACCTGCTGCTCGAGATACCCACGGGCGTCATCGCCGACACCGTCAGCCGACGGCTGTCTGTAGTGATCGGCCTGGCGGGAGCGGGAGCCGCCTTCCTCGTGCTGGCCGGGTCGCATTCGTTCGGGTGGGCTCTGGTCTCCCAAGCGATGTGGGGCGTTTTCGCTACGTTCACCAGCGGCGCCGACGTTGCGTGGCTCACCGACGAACTGGGGGAAGACGTCGCGAGGCCGCTGTACCTGCACTACGACCAGTACTGGATGGTGGGGGCACTGGCGGGCATCGCGGCCAGCGTCGGTCTGGCGACGATCGACCTTCGGCTCCCGATCTTCTTGTCGGGTGCGGGGTTCCTGTTGCTCGCGGCGTTCATGGCCGTCTCGATGAGCGAACAGGGGTTCCAGCCACGGGTTCGCCCCGAGGGCGAGCGTCTGCACGCCTCGCTCACCGCGACCTTCAAGGACGGGGTCCGCGAGGTGCGGGCCCATCGGGTCCTCCTCCTGATCCTGGCGGTGGCCGCGTTGTACGGCGCATCGACCGAGGGATTCGATCGCTTGGCGGACTTCCACCTGCTCCGGGACATCGGTCTGCCGTCCTTGGGTCGTGTCGACCCGGTGATCTGGTTCGGGGTGCTGGACGGTGCGTCGCTGCTGCTCGGCATCGGCGGCTTGGCGATCTTGAAGCGGCGGGCGCACCTTCAGGGTCATGCTGTCGTGGCGAAGTTGCTCATGGGGATCGACGCCCTGCTGATCATGTCCGCGTTGGTGTTCGCCTTCGTCGGCACCTTCTGGGCGGCCGCGGCGATGTTCCTGGTGATCGGGTTGCTCCGGAGCCTGCGCGATCCGGTCTTCACCGCGTGGATCAACCAAGGGTTGGAACCGGGTACGCGAGCCACGATCAACTCCATGGGGTCGCAGGCCGACGCGGTGGGCCAGACCGCTGGTGGGCCTCCCTTGGGTCTGATCGCGGTTCGCTTCTCGACCCCCGCGGCGCTCGCGGTGTCCGCTCTGCTCAGCGCACCTTCACTGTTGCTCTACCTCCGCGCGATCCGTCGCGGGTCGGTCGGCACACTGGCGCCGGACGAGATCGATGCACACCTGCAGCTCGACGAGGAAGACATGGAGACCCCCGAGATCCCCGAAGGGCCGAAGCCCCCGAGCTGAGGCAGGTTTGGGGGCTCAAGCAGCGAGCGTCAGCGAGCGATAGCCCCCACTCAAGCTGGCGGGACGTCGATCACCTTGGTGCGGCGACGGCGCCGTGAGGGTTCCTGGGTGCGCTCCCAGTCGCGGATGACTTCGGCGATCTTCATCACGATCGCCGCACCGCCCGTGAACTCGACCATGCGCCCCAGCGCGGATCGTTTGAGGCCGGGGATCCGCATGATCACCGGGACGGACACGATCAAGCCCATGGCCAGC
>DATDJD010000084.1:0-3234 GCA_036520695.1 Actinomycetota bacterium | reverse complement strand
GGACACGACGTGGTGCACGCCGCGCACAGGATGCATTTGGTCGTGTCGTCGAACCGGGCACGCTCGGCCGAAGACTGCAGACGTTCCTTCTCGGGTTCGCCCGAGTCGTTGATCAGGAACGGCAGCACCGACTTGTAGCCGTCGAAGAACGGATCCATATCGACGATCAGGTCCTTCAGCACCGGCAGGCCGCGGATCGGTTCGATCGTGACCTTCGACCCCACGTCGGCGACCAGCACCTTGCACGCCAGCGCGTTGCGCCCGTTGATCAGCATGGCGTCGGATCCGCAGATGCCGTGCGCGCACGAACGCCGGAAGGTCAACGTGCCGTCGTGGTACCACTTGATCTGGTGCAGGACCTCGACCAACCGCTCGAGCGGATCGGCCTGCACCGTGAACTCGTCCCACCAACTGTCCTGGGAGATCTCCGGGTTGAAGCGGCGGATCTTCACGGTGAGCGTCGTGAGGTGGGCAGCGGCGTCGTCGGCGGCGCCGACCCGCCGGTCGTCCGAACCCTGCAGCACGTCGGCGGCCGTGGCCATCAGTACTTCCTCTCCATGGGGATGTAGGGGCCCATCTTCACGGGCTTGAAGTCCAATCGGATCGACCCGTCGTCGTTGCGATAGGCCAAGGTGTGTTTGAGCCAGTTGACGTCGTCGCGCAGGGGGTGGTCGTCGCGATAGTGACCGCCTCGGCTCTCCGTGCGTGCACGGGCACTGACCACCAGCGTCTGGGCGCAGTCCAACAGGTACCCCAGTTCCACCGTCTCCATCAACTCGGTGTTGTAGATGCTGCCCTTGTCGGTGATGGCGACGCGGTCGTAGCGCTCGCGCAGCCCGCCCAGGATCTCTTCCATCTTCGCCAAGCCCTCTTCGCTGCGCACCACGAACGCCAGGTCGAACATGCTGTCCTGCAACTCTTTGCGGATGTCGGCGGCGTTGTCACCGGTCTCGCGTTCCAGGAACCCGTTGAGCAGCCCGAGCGTGGTCGCCACCGGTGCGTCGGGCAGATCCGCGAGGTCGGTCTCCCTCGCGTGGCGCGCCGCGTCGGCGCCGGCCCGGCGGCCGAACACGACGAGGTCAAGCAGCGAGTTGGTCCCGAGGCGATTCGCGCCGTGGACGCTGACGCAGGCGCATTCGCCAGCGGCGTACAGGCCAGGCACCGGGGTTTCCTCGGGTCCGATCACGACCCGGCCGTCGGTGTCGGTGGGGATGCCGCCCATCGCGTAGTGCGCCGTGGGTTGGATCGGGACCGGCTCCTTCGTGGGCTCGACCTTGAGGTAGATCCGTGCGAACTCCGTGATGTCGGGCAGCTTCTCCTCGATCACCTTCGGATCGAGGTGCGTGATATCGAGGTAGGCCCAGTCCTGGTTGGGTCCGGCGCCGCGGCCTTCCTTGATCTCCTGGTAGATCGCGCGGCTCACCATGTCCCGGGGCGCGAGATCCTTGATCGTGGGCGCGTAGCGCTCCATGAACCGTTCGCCGTCCTTGTTGAGGACGATGCCGCCTTCGCCGCGTGCTGCTTCGCTGAGCAACACGCCGAGCTTGGCCAGGCCCGTGGGGTGGAACTGGAACATCTCCATGTCCTCGAGCGGGATGCCCCGGCGCCACACGACGGCGGGACCGTCGCCCGTGAGCGCGTGGGCGTTCGAGGTCACGCGGAACATGCGGCCGTAGCCGCCGGTGGCCATGACCACGCTCTTGGCACGGAACACGTGGAGCTCACCGGTCGAGAGTTCGTAGGCCACGATGCCGGCGGTGCGGCCGTGTTCGTCACGAAGGTAATCCAGGCAGTAGAACTCGTTGAAGAACCGCACGTCGCGCTTGACGCACTGTTGGTAGAGGGTCTGCAGGATCATGTGACCGGTACGGTCGGCGGCGTAGCACGCGCGGCGGACCGGCCGTTCGCCGTGGTTGGCGGTGTGCCCCCCGAACCGGCGCTGGTCGATCTTGCCTTCGGGCGTCCGGTTGAACGGCAGACCCCACCGCTCAAGCTGGTAGATCGCTTCGACGGCTTCCTCGGTCATCAGCTGCGCCGCCGGCTGGTCCACCAGGTAGTCGCCGCCCTTGACGGTGTCGAAGGCGTGCCACTCGGGGTAGTCCTCCTCGGTGTTGCCGAGCGCCGCACAGACCCCGCCCTGGGCGGCGCCCGTGTGGGATCGGGTGGGATAGAGCTTGGACACCACGGCGGTGCGCACCTTGTCGGAGAGCTCGATCGCGGCACGCATGCCGGCACCACCGGCCCCGACCACCAGGGCGTCGTAGGTGTGGGTCGTCACCACGTCAGGACACCGGTCCCCACTTCGTGGGATCGAAGGTGACCACGATGACCGTCCCCAAGATGAACAGCGTGAAGCCCAGCACGTAGTAGGCCATGTTCAGTGCGAACCGCATGCCCGGCTTGCGGACGTAGTCGAGCGTGATGTTGCGCAGGCCGTTGATGCCATGGATCAACGCCAGGATCAGCAGCATCCAGTCCCACGTTCGCCAGAACGGGCTCGCCCACCGGCCGGCGACGAACCCGAAATCGACCCGATCAACACCGCCCGCCGGCAGGTGCATGATCAGCGTGTGACCGACCGCCAGCAGCAGCAGCACGATGCCGCTGACCCGCATGAAGACCCACGCCCACAACTCGAAGCCACCGACGGGTCGTTCCCGGCCCATGCGCATGTCTCGGCCGGGCGGTTGTGGCGGTCCGCCTGCCGGCTGGGTCGAGCGTTCGGTGGTGGTTGCCAAGTCGTCCGCCCCTACAGGAGGTCGATGATCTGCTTACCCATGATCACGGTGACGATCCCCGCCGAGATGACGAAGAACGCCGAGAAGCCGATGCCGATGGGCCGGATGTGCGATGCCAACCGCGGGAAGAAGTCGATCAACGTGATCTTGATGCCGTTGATGGAGTGGAACAGCACCGCCAGGACCAGGCCCAGTTCCAACAGGTGCACGACCGGGTTCTTGTACGCGGCTGTGACCTTGTCGTAGGCCTCCGGACCCCATCCGATCACGGCGGTGTCGACGATGTGCGCGAACAGGAACAGGATCACCGCGACGCCGGTGATGCGGTGGAAGAGCCACGACCACTGTCCTTCGTGACCGCGATACACGGTCCCGAAGTCATCCTTCTGCTTGGTGTTGCGGGTTCGGTTGGCCACGGTCACCTACGAGACTAACGTCGTCCGGCGCACACCCGTGAGCCGGAGCGTCCAGCGGACGGGGCGGAGTGTAACCGTTC
>DATDJD010000083.1:0-4220 GCA_036520695.1 Actinomycetota bacterium | reverse complement strand
CGATGCGGCGGGGAGCGCCGCCGGCGTCGTCGACACAGCGCGACGGTCGGGTATGCAACCCCCCCTCACCGCGAAGAAGGTCTTCGCCGAAGCCCGCAAGGGTGACCGCAAGGCCCTCAAGGTCGTGACGTTGGAGGCGGGTCGGATCGCCCTGGCCATCGCGGCGGTCGCAGCCGTCGTCGACCCCGAACTCGTGATCCTGGGCGGAGGCATCGGTGGGAATGCCGACCTGCTGCTCGACCCGGTGGAACAGCAGGTCGCCGCTCTCTCGCCGTTCCAGCCTCGGATCGAGGTCTCGACCCTTCGGGAGGAAGCCACCTTGCACGGCTCGGTGTCGATGGCGTTGCAGGCGGCACAGGATCAGCTCTTCGCACGCGGGAAGGCGCCGGCGTGAAGACGAACGTGAAGCAAGCGAGCCGATACGCAACGTACGTAGGGAACGACAGGATGAACGAAGTGGTCCGAGCTCTGCTCGGGGAGGGAGGCGCACGATGAAGCGATGGGTGGTGGCGATCGCTACCTTCACGCTGGTAGCCGCAGCGTGTACCGCGGGGGGCGGTGACGATGCGCCGACGGCGATCGATACCGGTGCCGACGCGTCGCACGAGCCGGTCACGATCGAACTGTGGAGCGCGTGGACGTCGAAGGCAGAGCTGGAGGACTTCGACAAGATCTTCGCGTCCTTCGAAGAGCAGTATCCGTGGATCACCGTCAAGAGCGTCGGCAACGTCGACGACACGAAGCAGCTCGCGGCGATCAATAGCGGAACCCCGCCTGACGCCATGCTGTCGTTCAGTTTCGACAACGTCGGCAAGTTCTGCCAAAGCGGGGCGTGGCAAGACCTGACCCCGTACATGGAGGCCACCGGGTTCGACACGAGCCAGTTCCCGGCGTCGGCGACCGAGTACACGACCTTCGACGGGAGCACCTGCGCGTTGCCGTTCCTCACCGACGCGTACGGGCTGTACTACAACACCGACAAGTTCGAAGCGGCCAACATCACCGAGCCGCCGAAGACCACGAGCGAACTGGTGGACATGGCGAAGGAACTCACCGTGTTCAATGACGACGGCTCGATCAAGGTCGCGGGGTACGTGCCTTACATGGCGTACTACGAGAACAACGTGGTGACGATCTCAACGATGTTCAACGCCAAGTGGTACAGCGATGACGGCACGACCGCGGCCGTCAACACCGACCCACAGTGGCAGAACATGGCCAATTGGCAGAAGGAGCTCGTCGACTTCTACGGCTACGACAACCTGCAACGGTTCGTCGCCGGCCAGGGTGACGAGTGGGGCGAGGAGAACGACTTCCAGCAGGGACGCGTCGCGATGATGATCGACGGCGAGTGGCGGACCTCGGAGAACTTCATGGGTGATCCGCCCGCGGTTCCCTACATGACCGCGCCGTTCCCGGTGCCCGACGACCAGGCCGACAAGTACGGCATGGGTCAGGTCGGTGGCACGATCCTTGGGCTCCCCAAGGGTTCGCCGCACCCCGAGGACGCCTGGTTGCTGATCTCGTGGATGGCCACGGACACCGACACCCTCGTCTACATGGCCAACACGGTGCGCAACGTGCCCACCACGTACGCGGCGCTGGAGTCACCCGATCTGGATGTGACGCCACAGTTCCAGACGTTCCTGGATATCCTCACCAACGAGAATTCCCACTATAAGGAAACGTCATCGATCGGTCAGGCAGACCAGGATCTGATGGCGGCGTTCATGGAGAAGTGGCAAGCGGGCAAGATCGCCGATCTGCAGGCGGGTTTGGATGACGTCGCCAAGCAGATCAACGATCAGCTCGCGCAGAGTCAAGCGCCGTAAGGGAAGGTCGACCCTATCGCCACGACGCAGGAGATCGCTGCGAACGTCGCCGCGGGGCCTCGAGCTCGTCGCTCGAGCCCGCGGCGGCGGACGCCGTGGTACACGGTGTTGCTGTTCATGTCGCCGTGGATCATCGGGTTCACGGTCTTCATCCTCTACCCGATGGTGTCCAGCCTGTACTTCTCGTTCACGCACTACGACCTGTTGGGCGCCCCCATCTGGGTCGGCTTGGACAACTACGTGTTCATGTTCACCCAGGACACGAGGTTCTGGAAGGCGATCAGCAACACCCTGTGGTTCGCCGCGGTGGCCGTGCCGCTGCAGATCGTCTTCGCGATCGCGACGGCGACCCTGCTGACGAAGCCTCGCAAGGGCATCAAGGTCTACCGGACGATGTACTTCCTCCCCGCGATCGCGCCACTCGTGGCGGCGTCCCTCGCGTTCCTGTTCTTGTTCAACCCGGCGTACGGCGCCGTGAATCGGGGCCTCGAAGCACTCGGCATGGACAAGCCACCGACCTGGTTCTACTCGCCGGGAGCCTCCAAGTGGGCGTTGGTGTTCCTGGCCCTGTGGGGGGTCGGGGAGGCCATGATCATCTTCCTCGCCGGGCTGCTGGACGTACCCCGGCACCTGTACGAAGCCGCCGACATCGAGGGGGCCGGGGCGTGGCAGAAGTTCTGGCACGTGACCCTGCCCATGATCACCCCGGTGATCTTCTTCTCGTTGGTGATCGGGGTGATCCAGGCGTTCCAGTACTTCACGCAGGCGTACGTCGCGAGCACGACGCTCGGCGGGCAGCGTGCGTCCCTCGGCGCGCCACAGGATTCCCTGTTGTTCTATTCGATCTACCTCTACCAGCAGGGGTTCAACTACTTCCGGATGGGCTACGCGTCGGCGATGGCCTGGGTGCTGTTCATCATCACGATGGCGTGCACGCTGGTGCTGATCAAGAGCTCGAACCATTGGGTGCATTACCAGGGCGGGATGTTCAAGTGAGCACGCCGGGCACCCTCGGTACGGGCAAGAAGCTGGGGGCGACGGTGAGTGCGGGCGGCTATGGGCACGCGCGTGAGGTGCAGCCTCGGCCCACGCCCCCGGCCCTGCGGCGGCATCGGGTCCTCCAGGCGTTCATCGACCACACGCTGTTGATCACGGTTGCGGTGATCTTCATGGTGCCGGTGGTGTTCATCCTCGCCACGTCGTTCATGACCCAGAAGCAGGCCCTGACGTCGGCACTCATCCCGCACCCGTTCACGCCGTCGAACTATCTCGACGTGTTCAAGGAGATCCCGTTCCTTCGTTACACGTGGAACACGACGCAGGTGGCGGTCCTGGCGACCCTCGGGACGGTGTTGTCGTGCGTGCCCGTCGCCTACGCCTTGGCGCGCATGCAGTGGCGCGGGCGGGGTGCGGCGTTCGTCGTGGTGCTGGCCACCCTGATGCTGCCGTTCCAGGTGACGATCGTGCCCCTCTACATCATCTTCGTGCGCCTGGGCTGGATCGGACACCTCACGCCGCTGATCCTGCCCAGCTTCTTCGGTGATGCGTTCTCGATCTTCCTGCTCCGGCAGTTCTTCATGACGATCCCCGAGGAGCTGTCCGACGCTGCGCGCGTGGACGGGGCCAGTGAATGGCAGATCATGACGCGGGTGATCGTGCCGCTGGCGAAGCCCGCGATCGCCGCCGTGGCGTTGTTCAGCTTCCTCTACAACTGGAACGACTTCTTCGCGCCGCTGCTGTTCGTGGGGAACAACCCGAAGCTCTACACGCTCGCGATCGGGCTGGCGGAGTTCAAGCAGAAGTACCTCGTGCAATGGAACCTCACGATGGCGGCGTCGGTGATGATGATGATCCCGATCATCGTGCTGTTCTTCTTGGCTCAGAAGGTCTTCGTGGAAGGCATCACGCTGACGGGCGTCAAGGGCTAGCGTGCGCGTCGCGCTGTTCGGATGTGGGTGGATCCAAGACTTCCACGCTCGAGGGGTGCTGGCGCACGGCGATGAGTTGGCGGCGGTGGCCAACCATCGCGAAGGCTCCGCTCGCGAGTTCGCCGACCGGTACTCGATCCCTCACGTCACGACCGATTGGCAGGCTCTGGCCGCCGATCCCGAGATCGACGCCGCGATCGTGGCCACACCCAACGTGTTGCACGCGCCCCAGGCGATCGCGCTGCTTGAGGCCGGCACTCACGTCATGGTCGAGAAGCCGATGGCGATCAGTGTCGCGAGCTGCGACGCGATGATCGCCGCGTCGAAAGGGGGCGGCGCGTGGCTGATGGTCGCGCACTGTTGGCGGTTCCGGGACGAGGTCATCGCGATGCGTGATCGGATCCGACGCGGCGAGTTCGGCGACGTGGTGCGGACGCACGGCTACGGTGTGCACGCTGGC
>DATDJD010000082.1:0-4398 GCA_036520695.1 Actinomycetota bacterium | reverse complement strand
CACCGACGTTCGGTACGAGACCTCCGACGGCATCGCGAAGATCACGATCGATCGGCCCGAGGTGCGCAACGCGTTCCGACCTCGCACCACCGCTGAGCTCATCACGGCGTTCGATGTCGCTCGCGACGATCCCGCGATCGGCGTCGTGATCCTGTGTGGCGAGGGACCGCTCGCGTTCTGCAGCGGTGGCGATCAGAAGATCCGTGGCGACGACGGCTACGTCGATGAACACGGTGTCGGACGGCTCAACGTGCTCGACCTGCAGATCCAGATCCGCGGCATGCCCAAGCCCGTCATCGCGATGGTGGCGGGGTACGCGATCGGTGGCGGGCACGTGCTCCACCTCTGTTGCGACCTGTCGATCGCCGCCGACAACGCGCGATTCGGCCAAACGGGCCCGCGGGTGGGTTCGTTCGACGGCGGCTACGGCATCAACCTGCTCGCCCGGCAGATCGGCGAGAAACGCGCCAAGGAGGTCTGGTTCCTGTGTCGCCAGTACGACGCGGCGACAGCGCTGGACTGGGGCCTCGTGAACACCGTGGTGCCTCTGGAAGACCTGGAACGCGAAACCGTCTCATGGTGCCGGGAGATGCTCGCGATGTCGCCGTTGGCGCTGCGACTGTTGAAGGCTGGCTCCAACGCGGGGACCGACGGACTCGCGGGCGTGCAGCAACTCGCCGGTGACGCCACGCTCCTCTACTACATGAGCGAGGAAGCCCAAGAAGGTCGCGATGCGTACGTGCAGAAGCGTGAACCCGACTTCTCACGGTTCCCGAAGCGCCCGTGAGCACCGTCGCCCTGTGGTGGCGCGGGGCGCGACCACGAACCCTCGGTGCCGGTCTGGTCCCGGTCGTGTTAGGCACCGCGGCGGCAGGTGAGGTGATCTGGTGGCGGTTCGTAGCAGCCCTGATCGTGGGCGCGGGATTGCAGATCGGCGTCAACTTCGCGAACGACTATTTCGACGGGATCCGGGGCGTGGACACGCACGAGCGACTCGGGCCACCACGCCTGACGCAGTCGGGCGCAGCCTCCCCACGCGCGGTCCTCACAGCGGCGTTGATCTCGCTGTTCGTCGCCGCAGTCGCGGGGCTCGCCCTCGCCTTGGCGACGGCCCCTGTCCTGATCCTCGCGGTGGGTGCCTTGGCGCTGGTGGCCGCCGTGCTCTACAGCGGTGGCCCCAAGCCCTTCGCCGGGCTCGGCCTCGGTGAGCTGATGGTGTTCGTCTTCTTCGGGTTGATGGCGACGTGTGGCACCACCTTCGTGATGGTGGAAACGGTGACGGGCGCATCGTGGTGGTGTGGCGCGGTGATGGGCTTCCTCGCGGTCGCGATCCTGGTCGCGAACAACCTCCGCGACATCCCGACCGATGAGGTCAGCGGCAAGCGGACGCTCGCCGTTCGCATCGGCGATCGCCGCACGCGGCTCCTGTATCGCACGTGCGTGATCGCCGCCTTCGCCACGATCGTCATCGCGGTCTTCGTCGACTTCGCAGACGAAGGAGCCGGACTCACGCAGTGGGCGCTGATCGGGCTGATCGCCTGGATCCCCGCGATCAAGCCGATGGAGCGGGTGGGCACGGCGACCGGTCGCGATCTGATCCCGGTCCTCACCGGCACCGCGGCGACCCACGCGGCATGTGGCCTGCTGACGGCGCTGGGACTCGTCCTCGCGACCGGTGCTCCCCTGTTGTCGTCGGTGGAACGGATCACCGGTGGATGACGAGTTGAACCTGGGCGATCTCTCGCTCGCGTGCGCGTGGGCGTTGGTCGACGGACTGGTGCGAGGGGGCGTGCGCGACGCGTGCCTGTCGCCCGGTTCACGATCCACGCCGATCGCGTTGGCCCTCGCTCGACATCCATCGATCCAGCTCCACGTCCACCTGGACGAACGCTCATCGGGGTTCTTCGCGGTCGGCCTCGCGAACGCCTCGAGGCGACCGGTGATCATCGCGTGCACCAGCGGCACCGCGGCCGCGGAGTTCTTGCCCGCGATCGTCGAAGCATCCCGTTCGCGGGTCCCCTTGCTGGCGCTCACCGCCGACCGGCCGCCCCGGCTGCGCGGCACGGGCGCGAACCAGACGATCGATCAGGTCGGGTTGTACGGGGGCTACGTCCGCGAGTGCCTCGACCTGCCCGTGCCCGAGACCCCGGGCCAAGAGGCGTGGTGGGCCCAGTCGGCCCTCCAAGCCCTGGAAGCGACCCGCTCCGACCCCGTCGGTCCGGTGCACCTCAACTGTCCCTTCGACGAACCGCTCACGCCGTCACCAGGTGCCACGCTGCCACCGCCGAACGACGATCCTCTGGAGCTCCCGCGGCGGGCAGAAGCAGCGCTCACCGACGAGGAAGCCGATCGACTCGCGGGCATGGTGTCGGGCGCACGCGGCGCGGTGGTGATCGGAGGCTGGCCTGGCGATCTCACAGGCGAGGCCTCGTATTGGTCCCAGTCGTTGGGCTGGCCGGTGATCGCCGAGCCGACGGGCGGAGGAGCCCGGCGCCCGGAGGAGTCCCTCGCTGCCGGCCAGACAGTGCTGGGCGATATGGCGTGGGTCGGACGACACCGCCCCGACCTCGTGATCCAGGTCGGTGCGACGCCCACGTCGCGCGCGACACAGGCGTTCATCGCCGGGGCAGAGCGCTTGATCGTCGCCGACCGTTGGCATCCCGACTCCGACCCGGATCGCCAGGCCTCGTGGCGGCTCGCCGTCGACGCGGATGTCCTGCGTGAGGCGCTCGAGCGTCAACGGCTTCGACCGGCAGACGACGACTGGACGCGGGCGTGGGCCGATGCCGACCGGGCTGCGCGATCTGCTCTGGACAGGTTCCTCGACGGCGTCGACGAGCCGTTCGAACCCCGCATCGCGCGTGACATCGCCGCCTGGATCCCGGAACGGGGCACCCTCTTCGTCGGCAACTCCACGCCGATCCGCGACCTCGACCTGGCGATGGCGCCGCGGGACGGACTCCGGGTCATGGCGAACCGCGGAGCGAGCGGCATCGACGGGCTCGTGTCGACCGCCTTGGGCATCGCGTCTGCCGGTCCCCGAAGCGGTCCGGCCGACACAACGCCAGGGCCGACGGTCGCGTTGCTCGGTGATCTGTCCGTGCAGTACGACATCGGAGCCTTGCTGTGGGCGGGTCGCGCAGGCGTCGACCTCGTCGTCGTCGTCGTCGCCAACGGCGGCGGGGAGATCTTCTCGCTGCTCCCCCAGCGCCAGCTGCCGGAACATCGGGAGCTGTTCGTGACGCCACACCAGGTCGACCTGGCCTCCGTGTGTGCGGCCGCCGACGTGGGATATGCGCAGCTCGATCAGGCGGCCGCCCTCACGCCGGCCCTGGACGACGCCGTCAGGGCCGGCGGGCTGCAGGTCGTGGAGGTCGTGGTCGACCCGGTACGCGCGCTGGAGTTACGAACCGAGCTGCAGGCATCGATCGATGCGGCGCTGGCCGGATCGGCACCCTGATCGTCGCCTGATGCGACGGAACGTTGACCTGCGTATGACGACCGTGTGACGTGATGGCCAGATGCCCGCCACGGGCACGGTCAGCAGGTACACATTGATGCATGGAACGCACCGCAGTCATCGAAACCATCACCAGCGCCGCCACGCCCCACGACATCTCGAACGCCATGTGTGAAGCCCGCACCTGGCTCTCCGACCACCCGGAGGACGAGGCCGTGCGCGCCGGGATCCAGCAGTTGGCCCGCGCCGAGCGAGAGCTCCGCAGCTAGACACTGCCGCACCCACCGTCCGCGGTGGCGTCGACCCTAGCCCCAGCGCAACGAATCTAAGAACGCCCGGAACTTCCGGTCGGTCTCGTCGACCTCGGCCTCCGGGTCGGAATCGGCGACGATGCCGGCACCGGCGAACAACGTCGCGTGGTCATCATCCAGCTCGGCGCAGCGAAGGGCGATAGCCCACTCCCCGTCGCCTTCGGCGTCGAGCCAACCCACGGGTCCGGCGTAGCCCCCGCGATCGAAGTCCTCGAGCTCGGCGATCGTTGCGCGCGCAACGATCTCCGGCGTGCCGCAGACCGCGGGCGTCGGGTGGAGCGCTGCCACGAGCTCCACCGCGTTGGGCGCGGGATCTCGCAAGGTGCCCTCGAACCGTGTCGCCAGGTGCCACACGTTCGCGGTCTCCAACAGCACCGGTTCCGCATCCCAGATGAGCTCGTCGCAGACCGGCTGCAGCGTCTCCGCGATCGCGTCCACGACGATCGCGTGCTCATGTCGGTTCTTGTCCGAGGCGAACAACGCGTCGGCATTCGCACGGTCCTCCTCGGGATCGCCCGACCGCGGCGCCGAGCCGGCCAGCGGGGTCGAACGCACCGACCGTCCACGACGCGACACCAGGAGCTCCGGGGAAGCACCGACCAGCAGCGGCAGCACGGGATGGGCCTC
>DATDJD010000081.1:0-12914 GCA_036520695.1 Actinomycetota bacterium | reverse complement strand
GCATTGAACTTCGGGAACAGCGACTCGATCGTCGACCTGCCGATGGGCGTGAGCTCAACGATCACCAAGCGGCCGTCCTTGTGATCCTTGCGCCTCGTGACGTACCCGCGACCCTCCAGCGTGGTCATCACCCCCGTGGCGGTCGGGCGGCTGATCCCGACCGCTGCCGCGAACTCCCTCGCCTCCATCTCACCCCAAACCCATAGCACCCAGAGCCCGACGAACGAGGTCCACGAGAGTCGGTCGGACGCGAGGACGCGCGATTCCATGTGACGGCGGATCGCGGTGGAACTGCGGAACAGGTTCGAGACGGCCCACATCGCGCGGAAGTCCAGCGGCAGGTGACCGAGGGCGTCCACGATCTTTCGCTCGGCAGGCAGGAGTCCGTCTTCGCCGGGCAGATGCTGCCCCGTCATGCCGTTCCCTCTTCCCGCGCGAGGCGTTGTCCGAGCTCTCTCGCCACGTCGAGGAGCGCGAGGACGTCTTCCTCGGTCGTGCGGAAGTTGACGAAGCATGGCCGCAGCCACACCTCACCATCGATCAACGCAGACGCCAGGAACACACGTCCGTCGGCTTGGATCGCATCGGCGAGCGCCTGGTTGTGCTCGTTGAGGTCGTCCACTCCGGCCGGTGAATGGCGCAGAGGGACGATCGACAGCTGTGGTGGCGCGTCCAGCACCTCGAAGTCTTCACTCGCCTGCGCGTGCCGGTAGAGCAGATCCGCCTCGGAGAGGTTGGCCTCGATCGCCTCCCGGAACTGCGCGGCACCGTGCGCACGGAACGCGAGCCACAGCTTGAGCGCACGGAAGGGCCGCGAGTACTCCAAGGTGATGTCGACCGCGTGCAGTTCGTGTTGCTGGTGGGGCAGGTAGCCCTGCTCGTGGGCGAACGCCCCGGCCAACGCGTCGGCGTCGCGCACCAGCACGACACCGCACGCCTTCGGCAGGTAGAGCCATTTGTGCGCGTCGATCGAGCATGAGTCCGCCCGTGCCAGCCCCGCGAAGTCGGCCGCGCGCGACGGCGTGGACGCCGCCGGCAGTCCATAGGCCCCGTCGACGTGGAGCCACACACCGCGCGGCGCACACACGTCGGCGATCGCATCGATCGGGTCGATCGCACCGGTCAACGTGGTGCCGGCCGTTGCCACCACCGCGATCGGTGTTACGTCACGCGCCACGTCGGCGTCGATCGCCCGGGCCAGGGCGTCCGGTTGCATCCGGCGGAGTCCATCGAGCGGGATCGCTCGCAGGTTGTCCGAGCCGATCCCCAGCAACTCGATGGCGCGTGTCACCGAGTAGTGCACCTCGTTGGAGCAGTAGACGGCCATGCGCCGGCCGGCGAGGCCGGTGTGACGGGACCCGGGGAGTGCGCGCTCCCTCGCTGCCGCGAGCGCACTGACGTTGCTGATCGTGCCGCCGCTCGTGAACGCGCCGCCCGCGGCCGGGAAGCCCACGAACTCAGCGGCCCAGCGCACCGCTTGGTCCTCGACTTGGGTCGCGGCGCGCGCGTCGACCGCCAGGTTGATGTCGTAGGTGTGCGCCAGGAAGTCCGCCAGCGCACCGATCTCGAGGCCACTCGAGCCGATGAACGCGAAGTAGCGCGGCCTCGCCTGCGCGATCGATTCATCGAGGATGTGTGCGGCGTCATCCAGCGCCTCGTGCACCGGCGTGGACGTGTCTGGCAACGAGGCCTCGAGCAGACGCCGGACCCGTTCGTCCAAGGGCGGCTCCTCAGGCCGGAACCGATCGAAACTCGTCCACGCTTCGGTCACCAGACGGACCGCGTGCTGGAGCGCCTCGTCGCGAGGCGCATCCAGCCGCAGTGTCCGTCCTTCGTCCGTCATGACTCCGGTCTCGTGGGGCCACGCCCGGCCGCCGGCTCGACCTAGCTCGCGGTGCCTCCCGGCTCCGACAGATCTCCCAGGACCTGGCTCGCCGGTTCACGACCCTTCACCAGGATCATGTAGATCACGCCGATCACCAGCCAGATCAGGGCGTATCGGGGCGCCCAGATCGTGGGCGTGGGCACCTTGTAGAACGACCCCCAGATGGCCGCTCCTGTCAGCGCGATGCCCACGATCGCGGCGATGGCCACCCCCGCGGGCTTCTCCTGCTTGCCGAGGGTGATGAGCGCTCCGACCGACATCATCAGGTAGACGACCAGCAACGCGAACCCACCGAACGTCGATGCCCACACGAACAAGGCGAAGTAGTGCGGCGTCTCCGGTAGTCCGAAGACCTCAGTCCACTCCGCGAGATAGATGAAGAGCGCCTGCATGGCGATGAGGAGGACGATGGCGCCCGACGGTGTCCCGAACTTGCTCGACACGGAGGCGAGCGGTCCAGGGAGACGGCGGTCACGCGCCATCGCGAACACGCCGCGCGTCGACGCGACGCCTGCGCCCACGTACACCGCGAGCATGTCGAAGAAGACGACCACCATGAGGAGCTTCAGCCAGAACTCCGAGCCGAATTCGCCTCCCGGAGCACCGAGCGCGAAGAGCGGAGCTCCGTAGACCTCCGGGCTCGTGATGACCGCCATGTCGAAACCGAATCCAGCAACCTCGACGTAGGCCGCGATCACATAGAAGATCGAAACGAGCACGATCGCACCCAGGACCGCCCGAGGGATCGAGCGTTTCGGCTCTGACGTTTCCTCCGCCAGGTTGGCGGCGGTCTCGAATCCCACGAAGATCAGCACCCCGTACAGCACCCCGAACAAGATCCCGGAGAACCCGCCTTCGGGACTGGGGTCGACAGCCTTCGCGAAATCGTTGGCACTTCCGAGCTTGCTGATCACGGTGACGAAGAACGCCAAGACCACCGCGATCGAGATCAGGGCCAGCGCCAGTTGCACACGGGTGGAGATCTGCACACCCAGGAAGAGCACCGCGAACAGCAGTCCAGCCAGGATGACGTCCCAGAGCCAGATGGGCAGGTCGAGGTCGATCCCCAGCGTTGGAAGCAGGTTGTCGTGGATGAATCCGCCGAGCAAGACCCCCAGGCCGACGGTGAGGATGATCGTGCCGGCGTAGTAGAGCCAGCCGCCCGATGCGCCGAGCGTGGAACCGAGGCCCTCGGACACGTAGTCGTACAGCGAGCCTGCCGCGTGGATGCGCTTCGCGTACTGCGCCACGATCCACCCGATCGCGAACACCCCGATGGCGGCCAGGATGACCGAGAGCACTGCCGACGTCCCCGCACCCCTCGCAGCGGCGTTGATGCCGATGATCAGCGGGATGATGAACGCGGCCGAGAACACCGGTCCCATGAATCCCACCGACTGCGCCAACACGTCCAGGAGCGAAAGCTTCGGTGCACCGAGTCGTTCGTACCCGGTTTCCTTCGTCTGTTGGTCCGCCACAGCGGAGCCCCCTTCCTCCGTCCGACGGCCGCCTAGGCGGCCGTCCCCTCTCCGGTCCACCCGTCGGTGGGTCGCTCGAACCACACGTGCACCTGGCCCGTGCCCACCGACGCTTCGTACTCGCTGAACATCTCTCCCGGCGCCTGGCACCGCGCGCCCCCGATCGCCGAGGCCATCATGAGGTAGTGCCCGAAGTGGCCCTCGGGCGCCGCCTTCCGGTACTCGGGCATCCAGTCGATGATGCCCGCGTGGTCGCCCTCCTGCATCATCTTCAGCACGCGTTGATCGGCTTCGTAGCTCTCGCGATGCAGGATGTTGTCCGGCGCTGCCGAGCCCTCGTGGTTGCGGAGTTCTCGGAACGAGAAGAACCGGTGCGTCATCCCTCCGCTGGCCAACAACACGACCCGCCGATCGGACGCGCGGATCGCGTCGCCGATCAGCTGCCCGAACAGCAGGAAGTCCTCGGTGGTGCAGCACTGGTTGATCGCGACGCTCATCCAGTTCGTGTCTACGTCTCCGAGGTAGCTCCAGACGTTGACCGTGCCGTAGAAGATCGGCAGGTACGGGTCGTCGCAGGCCAGGATCCAGCAGTCATCTCGCCCGTCGGCCTGCGACGCGATGAGGCCGGCGAGCTCGGGGTCTCCCGGCATGTCGTAGGGCACCTGGTTCATGCCGCGCGGCAGTTCGTGACTCGTGAACTTCCCGGTGCGGCGTTCGGCAGAGGTCACGATGTGCTCGAACGTCGATTCCCAGTGCGTGTCGAACACGATCACGGTGTCGGCGTTCAGCCGGTCGAGGCATTCGGTCTTCATCCGCTGCAGGCCAGGGACCAGCGTGATCTCCTTGCCGTCGTTGATCTCCAGCCGGGTCTCTTCCGGCAGCATGATCGTGGGGACGTGCGCGACCAACGCCGCGCCGACGATCTCACCCATGCTCACTCCCCTCGCTCTCGTTCCACGGGGCGGTGCAGACGTTCTTGACGTCAGCGTAGAAATCGAAGCTCCACGTCCCGCCTTCCCGGCCGATGCCGGAGTTCCGCGATCCCCCGAACGGGGCCGACAGATCGCGGACGAAGAAGCAGTTGACCCACACGGTCCCGGCGACGAGCCGCTCGGACACACGCTCGGCTCGGCTTGGGTCGCCCGTGTACACGATCGCCGCGAGCCCGTAGTCGGTGTCGTTGGCGAGCGCCACCGCTTCGTCCTCGGTGGTGAACGTCTGCAGCGTCAGCACCGGCCCGAACACTTCTTGGGTCAGGATGTCCGAGCCGGCAGAGGCATCCACGAGCAGGGTCGGCCGGTAGTACAGCCCGCCGAGTTCATCGTTGGGTCCGCCGCCCAGCACGGCTCGCGCCCCATCGGCTTTCGCTCGTTGCACGAACCCGTCGACGCGCTCGAAGTGCTCCCGGGTGATCTGCGGACCGATGTCGGTGGTCTCCTCGCGAGGGTCACCTTGCACGATCTCGGCTGCAGCCGCGGTGAACCGCTCCAGGAACTCGTCGTGGATCGAGGCCTCGACGATCAGGCGCGTTCCCGCCAGACACACCTGGCCCGCGTTGTCGAACTGGTTGACCGCCTGACGGACCACGGCATCCATGTCCGCATCCGCGAACGCGACGAAGGGCGACTTGCCGCCCAGCTCGAGGGACGTCGGCGTGAGGTTGGCGGCCGCCGCCTGCGCCACGAGTTTGCCGGTGGGCACGCTGCCCGTGAAGGCGATCCGATCGACACCCGGGTGCGCGGTGAGTGCCGCACCCGCCTCTTCACCGACGCCCTGCAGCACGTTGAAGGCACCATCGGGCAGGCCCGCCTGCTTCGTGATATCGGCCAGCAAGGAGGCCGTGAGCGGTGCCCATTCCGGCGGCTTCAAGATCACCGCGTTCCCCGAAGCCAGCGCCGGCGCCACCCGCCACGTGGCCAGCATCAGCGGAGCGTTCCAGGGCGTGATGACGGCGGTGACGCCGGAGGGATCCCACTCGAACCGTTCAGCGAACCCGTCGTGATCCTTGCGTTCGTCGATCAAGGTCAACAGGTGATCGGCGAAGAACCGGAAGTTGCGTGCGACGCGCGGCATGACCGAGTTGCGCATCGATCGCAGGAGGGACCCGTTGTCGTGAGTCTCGACCGCCGCGAGCTCGGGAACCCTCGCCAGCACCCCGTCCGCGATCGCGTGCAGGACCTCCGCCCGTTCCTTCGGAGGGGCCGAACCCCACGTAGTGAACCCTTCTCGGGCCGCTGCCACCGCCACGTCCGCATCGGCTGCGGACCCTCGGGCGACCTCGGTGATCGGGCGTTCATCGATGGGCGAGACGTCGGTGAAGGTGCTCGCACCCTCCACCCGTTCGCCGCCGATCCAGTGACCGGTCCGAACCTCGACACCCGCAACCGTCGTGACGCTCGTGACGACCCCCCGTCAGCACGATCCGGCGCGGTTCCGCCGGATAGTTCGTACCCGAACGGTATGGGCCCCAAGGGTTCCTTGTCAAGCGCGGACCGACCTGCGGAGCGCGACCCTCAGGCCGAGAAGTGCGCCGCGAGATCAGGTGTGGCGCGTTCACGCAGGGCGGCGAACACCCGTTGGCGCTCCAGCATCTGCTCGAGGCTCTTGGCCGCCTGCGGGATGGGATGGGTCGCGAAGAATGCGTGCGCGCCCTCGACCTCAGCTGACTCAGTGAGGAAGCGGACCCCGTCCGCCATGCGCATCGTGAGGGAGGTCGGGAATGCCCCGACCAGCTGCTCCCAATGTTCCTGTATGAACGCCCAGCTACGCGGGCCAAGGTCGCGGTTGATCGTGCAATGGGCGAGCACGAACGGCGCGTTCTGGGTTCGGATCTGTCCGGACAGGCACGCCTGCAAGGTGCGGTCGAGCAACGCCGGATCGCCGAACAACGGTAGGGCGTACAGGTAGCGCAGCTGCTCCTGCGGCGTAGGCGCACCCATGGAACGGTCCCAGAAGCGCTCGTAGTCCTGTTCATCGCCCGTGGCAGCAACGACGTTCACGGCAGCAGCAGCCAAGGCAGGATCGACGGCGGTACCGGCGCTCGCCTCAGCCTCGAACTCCCGCGCCGCTGCCTCGGCATTGGGATCGGCGCCCAGCACTCCCAAGCCCTGGAGCAGGGCGCCTCGCAACGTGCGTGCCAGGTCGGCATCACCTTCGCGAGCTTCCCAGCCAAGGCGATCGAGCGCCGGCGCCACCAGCCCTCGCACGAACGCCCGGAACCGTTCCCGTGGCTCACCCTCGACGAACCGGTCGCACCAGCCCAAGCCCTGCAACATCACCTGCCAGACCGCGAGGTCATCCTCGTCGGCGAAACTGGCGGCGAACTCGACGAACGACGACGCGGCGGCGGCCCCCGATGACACCGCGGCCCACCGGTCATCGACCAGGCCGTAGCGCTCCACGGCGGACACCTCGTGCAGCCTGCCGGTGAGCCGTTCGAGCAAGTCACCCTGGTAGCGCACCCGGACGAAGCTGCTGGCGCCCGCGTTCGCGACGACGGCGGCGGCTGGGTCGATCGGGTTCAGCACTCCCTCGGCGGGCACGAGGACCGAACGCTCGTCACCGTCGAGCTGGCGAACCCGCAACGGGACGTCCCACGTCGTGCCGTCGTGGTCGCCATCAGCGAGGAATCGCTGTTGGTCGATGCGAACGCTGCCGGCGTCCGGCCCGACCGTGAGCAGCGGGTAGCCACCCTGCCAGATCCACTGATCCATGATCCGACGCACCGGTTCGCCGCTTGCCTCCTCGAGCGCATCCCATAGGTCATGGGTCTCGGTGTTGCCGTACGCGTGGCGCTGCAGGTACAGCCGTATCCCGTCCCGGAACTTCTCGGGCCCCAGGTAGCGATCGAGCATGCGAAGGGTGGCAGCGCCCTTCTGGTAGGTGAGCACGTCGAACATGCCCGCCGTGTCGTCAGGTGAGTGCACGGGGTACTCGATGGCCCGCGTGCTGCGGAGGGCGTCGACCTCCTTGGCCGCCGTGCAATAGCGAGCGAACGAGGACCACCGCTCCCAGTCCGGTCGCCAGGCATCGATCGTCAACAGCGCCATGAACGTCGCGAACGCCTCGTTCAGCCAGATGCCGTTCCACCAGCGCATCGTGACCAGGTTGCCGAACCACTGGTGCGCCAGTTCGTGTGCCACGACGTCGGCGATGTTCTCGAGTTCGGGCTGGGTCGCATGCTCCGGGTCGACCAACAGCAGCGACTCTCGATACGTGATGCACCCCGTGTTCTCCATGGCCCCTTGCGCGAAGTCGGGCAGTGCGATCATGTCGACCTTCCTATCCGGGTAGGGCAACCCGTAGTACTCCCGGAAGAACCGCATGGAGAACACCGCCGCATCCAGCGCGAAACCGGTGAGGTGGCCCTTGCCCGGAACATGGACGACACGGATCGGCACCCCATCGACCTCGACGGGCTCACTCATCTCGAGCCTGCCCACCACGAAAGCCACCAGATAGGTGGACATACTCATCGTGTCCGCGAACCGAACGCAGACCTTGCCGTCGTCTGTATCCCCACGCTCGATCTCGGGGCCGCATGAGATGGCAGCCACGCCGTCGGGGACCACCAGCGTGACCCCGAACACCGCCTTGAAGTCCGGCTCGTCCCAACAGGGGAACGCACGCCGGGCGTCGGCCGCCTCGAACTGCGTGGTCGCGATCGTCTGAAGCTTCCCGTCGTCATCGGTGTAGGTGGAGCGATAGAAGCCGTGCAACTGATCGTTGAGGATGCCGCGGAACTCCAGGTGCAATGCCCAGCGACCGGGTTCCACCGGCGCCGAGAGATCCAGTTGCACGCGTTGGGTCTCGACCTCGAACGCCATGTCGACGATCTCGACACGACGGTTGTCCTCGGCCATGAGCCACCCTCGGTCGATCTCCAGTTCGATCGCGTTCAGCACGATCGATGAGACGACCTCGTGTACCTCGACCACGACGTCGACCAGGCCCACGAACGACGCGTCGTCCAGGTCGGGTTCGATCGTGAGGTCGTACCGAGAGGGCACGACCGTACGCGGAAGTCGGAATCGATCCTGCATGAGCGCCCGGGAGCCTACCGCGACGGGCCGAGGCGTGATGAGATGGCGGTCACACCGAGTTCGGAGCACACCGATGGATCACCCGCTTCGTCACACGACCTCGACGCCCTCTTCCCCGGAGATGGACCCCTCCTCGGCGTTCGAACTGTGCTTCGAACTCGAGTACGAGCGTGTCTTCGGCGCGGTCTACCTGGTCACCGGTTCTCGACGCGACGCTGAAGCGCTGGCACAGGGAGCCTTCCAGCGGACCTGGGAACGCTGGGATCACGTGGGCACGATGGATCGTCCTTCCTCGTTCCCGCTCCGATGGGCCCTGAGCCCCTTCCGCCGAGCGATCCATCGCGGCCGCATGCGCCTCGGCCGGCGGCACCGCGACCCGGATCTCGAACCCTTCGAGGACGTGCGGCTCGACGAGAGCCTCCGGGACCTGGTCGCGGGTCTGCCGCGGTCCCAACGGGCGGCGTTGGCGCTGGTTCGCGGACTGGATCTGACCCCGGGAGAGGCCGGCCGAGCTTTGGGCCGGCGGGCTGCCACGGTCCGGCTCGACGTGTCCGCCGGGGAGGCGGCCGTCGAAGGCTGGATCCAGGAGGAACCATCGAGGCACACGACCTCTGCCGGCGATGCTGACCCCGTCACCGACGTCATCGACGCCGTGCGACGCTCTGCCTATCCGGATCCCGGCGCGTTCGACCGACACCTCGTGACCCGGATGAAGAGGGGTCGGCGTCGGCGGATCACGACCGTCGCGCTCGTGGCGGCGGTGGGCGCGCTCATCGCGTTCACGGCTGGTCGAGGGTCCGGGACGGGCGCACCCGAGGGTGAGGGTGGATCTGTACCCCCGCTCACCGATGCTGCTCCGGCCCGAAGCAGGCTCCCAGGGATGCTGATGAGGGCCTCGGCCGTGATCCCCGACGGATGGCGTGTGGGTGATTCCATCTGGGGCGCCGACGGGCCTGGGGTCACGGCGCTCTCCACCGGGCGACGGGGCGCCACCGTCAGTGTGGCCGTCTTCGATCTGATCCTGCTCAGCCCCTTCGACCCCGCCACGAACAGGATCCACGCCCTCACCGCGAACGGGCGTGAACGGTGGTTCGCCGAGTTCAGGCGTTCCTTCGATCGGCAGACGCGGAGGCGACTCGTCGATACCGGGGACACTGACCCGCTGCGGTTCTCCCCCTGGGACCCGCTGGCATGGGTGCTCTCACGCGCGCCGTCGCGAGGGGCGATCCACATCTCGCAACCGCGGATCGACGGCCGAGAAGGATCGCTCGTCTCGTTCGTGCACACGGACGCCACCACGGGACTGTTCTCGGTGTTCCGCAACGGCACGATCAAGTTGCAGCCGGATGTGACGTACACGTTCTGGGCGCCGGCGAGCGGCGAATCGCTGTCGGGTGACGTGCTCATCGGCATCGCGCGGGAACCGGGCGCCCGGCCCGGTGCCCCGGAGCAGGCCGTGATCGACTCGCTCAGGCTCCGCGGCTACTGAGGCCCGAGGGCAGGTTCACTCGTTGACGTAGGTGAGCCAGTCACCGTGCGTCGGATCTTCCCCTTTGGTCGCCGCGAAGAACGCCGACTGCAGTTCCTTGGTGACCGGACCTCGGTGACCCTCCCCCACGGCGCGATCATCGACCTCGCGGATCGGGGTGAGTTCGGCGGCGGTCCCCGAGAAGAAGCACTCGTCGGCGTTGTAGAGGTCGGTACGGACCAGGTTCTCCTCGCGCACCTCGTAGCCCAGCTCGCGCGCGAGCGTGATCACGGTCTCGCGAGTGATGCCGTCGAGCGAACCAGCCTGGGTCGGTGGCGTGAACAGGATGCCCTTGCGCACGATGAAGATGTTCTCGCCCGAGCCGTCGGTGATGAACCCGTGGTCGTTGAGCATGATGGCTTCGTCGTAGCCGGCCTTCAGACTCTCCACCTTCGCGAGCACGCTGTTGATGTACTGACCGGTCGCTTTCGCGGCGGCTGGCAGCGAGTTCTGCGCGTTGCGACGCCAGCTGCTGACCTTGACCCGCACGCCCTGCTCCAACGCGTCATCCCCGAGGTAGGCACCCCACGGCCACACGGCGATCACCACGTTCACCGGGGCCTCGAGCGGGTTCACGCCCATCTCGCCGTACCCGCGGAACACCAGCGGCCGGATATAGCACGAGTCCAGGCCGTTGACCCGGATCACGTCCTTCGTCCCTTCGTTCAGGGCCTCGGGCGAGAAGGGGATCTCCAGGTGATAGAGCTTCGCGCTGCGGTAGAGGCGCTTCAGGTGCTCGTCCAAGTGCCACACGGCTGGCCCACGTACGGTCGAGTACGCCCGGATGCCCTCGAAGACGCCGCTGCCGTAATGCAGGGCGTGGCTGAGCACGTGCACCTGGGCGTCCTGCCAGGGCACGAGCTCGCCGTCCATCCAGATCTTCTCGACCTCGGTGATCGGCACCGTCGAACCTCCTGATGCGTCGGGGGTGGCGGAGCAGCCGCCACGCCGTCATGGCCTCACAGGATATACGAGCGGCTCCCCGCCCTCAGGCCAACCGATAGTGTGCGAAGCTCCACTCGAACCGCTCCCGTGGCACCGCGTCGAGCGGCCCCAGACGCTCCTCGGCCCATCGGCGCGATTCGGCGGCGGCCCGGTCCCGAAGGTCATCGTCGGGCACGGCCCACGTCCACGAGTACCGGTTCTCCTCGATGCCGCGCACGAAGGTCTCCATGTCGTCGCGATCCTCATCGTGCAGGACGACGTCGGCGAGCTTCGTGCCGCCGAGACCGACGATCTCCTCGTCGAGGAGGCGCCACCCGCCCCAATCGAGACCGGCGGGTTCGATCGCGATGCCGGTGACCTCGGAGAACCTCGATTGGATCTCCGAACGGATCCCGCCATAGGAACCCAACGCAGCCAAGAAGGATCCGCCCGGGTGGACGACGCGAACGATCTCGCGCACCGCCGCACGCCAATCCGGGATCAAGTGGAGCACCCACCGCAGGTAGGCCCCACCGAACGCGTCGTCGGGGAACGGCATCCTCGTCGCGTCACCCTCGACCAGCGGGAACGGTGCCGCGCCGCCGGCCTTCTCGAGGAGCTTCAGCATCATCGGGCGGGAAAGATCGATGCCGGCGACGACGACGCCTCGCTCGTGCAGTGGCAGGGCTACCTGGCCGGTCCCGACACCGACTTCGAGCACCCTGCCGTGAACATCACCGAAGACCGCGGCGAGGGCATCGGTCGTGACACGGATCCCTTCGGACGTGAACCCTCGAGTGGCGTCGTAGTACTCAGCGGCTCGATCGAACGCGATCGATCGCTCAGACATCGTCGGGCTGGTCCGCGCGTTCCATCGATCGGCGACCGAGCCACCAGAACACGACCCCTACCCCGATCAGGATCACGAGCGGCACGATCTGGGTGATCTCGAACAGCATGCGGGCACCCCCGAAGCCGAGTTTCGCGATCGGCTCTTCCGGGTTGCCTGCGGTCCCGAACCATCCCACGCCGAACCCGGGCCACAGCAGCGAGAGCGTGCCGATCACGATCCATCCGGTCGCGAGCCAGCAGACGAACCGGGCCATGCCCAGACCGCCGGGGACGCGGAACGGGCGCACGGTGTCCGGGTACTTCGTGCGGAGTTTCGCGAGCGCCGGGTACACGAACAGGTAGGAGATCACCGTGGTCGACAACGCGATCCCGAGCGCCACCGAGAAGTAGCGGTTCGAGTTGTCACCCGTCAGCGCGAACGCCAACGCCATCATCAGCGTCGCGACGATGCCCGACAGCAGATTGACCCGAACAGGCGTGCCCGTCCGAGACGAGATCCGACCCAGCCACGGCGGACCGGATCCGTCGAAGCACGACGTCGCGAGTGCCCGGTCGGCGCCGTGGATCCACGCGCCCGCCGACGAGGCGAGCGCCAAGATGAACGCGATCGCGGTGATATCGCCGAGCACCGCCCCGGCGCCCGTGAGCGTCACCACCCCCTTGGCGCTCACCGATCCGCCGTACACGGTGAAGACCTCCTTCATCGCGTCCAGGAATCCGCCGAGACCCGTGAGCTGGTGCTTGGACAGCACGAGCAAGATGCCCAAGATCGGCAATCCGTACAGCAGCAAGGTGGCGATCCCCGACCGCAGGACGGCGATGGGCACATCGCGCTGCGGATTCTCCATCTCTTCCGCGGCGTTGCTCCCCACTTCGGAGCCCGCGAACTTGAACAGCAGGATCGGCACGCTGGCGATGAACACCTCGTAGGTGGGAGACAGCTCCGACCAGCCCAGCGCGTTCCCGAAGCCGTTCTTGACGAGGTAGATCACGACGCTGACCACGAAGAACGACAACACGATGATCCGCGTGCCCGCACCGATCCGCGGCAACCATCGCCCGACGCTGGCGGACGCGATGACGGCGGCGATCGTGATCCAGATGAACGCGATCGAGAACACGTACTTCCACACGCCGTCCAGCGGGAAGAGGAATTCATCGACCGTGGCGACCGCCAAGATCGTGAGCGAACCCCCCAGCCACAG